>JALELF010000006.1 GCA_022771715.1 Bacillota bacterium | reverse complement strand
TTTTTACTGGGTGCAGCAAAAAATCACAAAAAATTAACTTTTTTGTAATTTAGGACTAGTAATTTTATATTTTTATGATATAATGAATGAGTAATGCCCAGTTAGCTCAGTTGGTAGAGCAACTGACTCTTAATCAGTGGGTCTAGAGTTCGAATCTCTAACTGGGCACCAATTATAAATGGGCTTGTAGCTCAGCTGGTTAGAGCGCACGCCTGATAAGCGTGAGGTCGATGGTTCAAGTCCATTCAGGCCCACCATTTATAATGATATATGCCTCAATAGCTCAGTCGGTTAGAGCACTTGACTGTTAATCAAGGGGTCGTAGGTTCGAGTCCTACTTGGGGCGCCATTATGGCCAGTTGGTGAAGTGGCTTAACACACTGCCCTTTCACGGCAGCATTCACGAGTTCGAATCTCGTACTGGTCACCATATAAAGAATTAACTCTTGTTTATCAAGAGTTTTTATTTTATTAAATATATGTAAATTTGTTTAAACATATTAGAAAATAAGACAAAAATCTAGCAATTCATGGTATAATTAATTAAGTACTTATCAAGGAGGAATTATGAAAAAAATAAATGTAGAACATGTTAATGATTTAGCACGTTTAAAAGAAGAAGATTTAGAAAAATATGAAGTGAAATTGAATGACATTATGACAGAAATAGATAAAATATTAGATGTGGAAATAAATACAAAAGAAATAATGATTTCACCTATAGAAAATATAAATCGTTATTATGATGAAAGTGAAATAGAACTGATAGATAAGAAAGAAGTGTTAGAAATGGCAAATAAAACTAATGGAGATTTTATAGTAGTAAGTAGGGTTATAAATGACTGATTATTTAAGTTTAAACATAGAAGAAATAAATGAATTATTAAAACAAAAAAAAATAAAACCATTAGATTTAGTAAATGAAGCCTTTGCCAAAATAGAAAAAAGTAATACTTGTGCATTTATAACACTTAATAAAGAAGAAGCAATAAGAAAAGCAAAAGAATTAGAAAATAAAGAAGTAGATAATGTATTATTTGGAATACCTATTGCTATAAAAGATAACATATCTACTAAAAATTTGAGAACTACTTGTGCTTCTCTTATGTTAGACAATTATATACCATTGTATGACGCAACTGTAATAGAAAAAATCAATGAAAAAAATATGATTATTATTGGAAAAACTAACATGGATGAATTTGCTATGGGTTCTACTGGAGAAACTAGTTATTATGGAAGTCCTAAAAATCCTTTTGATAATGAAATGGTATCAGGTGGTTCATCAAGTGGTAGTGCCATCAGTGTAGCTGAAAGAATAGTACCATTTGCTCTTGGAACAGATACAGGAGGAAGTATTAGACAACCATCTAGTTTTTGCGGGATAGTTGGTTTAAAACCAACTTATGGTAGAGTATCAAGATATGGTTTAGTCGCATTTGCATCTAGTCTTGACCAAATAGGACCAATGACTAAAAATGTCAAAGAAAATGCTTTATTACTAAATGTAATAAGTGGCTATGACAAAAATGACCAAATAAGTTCTAAAGAAATTGTAAAAGATTATACGAAATATTTAAATACTGATATAAGCAATCTAAAAGTAGCTATACCAACATATTATCTAAATGAGAAAATAGACAAAACTGTAAAAAATAAAGTACTAGAAATAGCTGATTTATTAAAGAAAAATGGTGTAACTGTAGATATTATTGATATTCCATATTTAGAGTATGCTATTCCTTTATACCAAGTTATTGCTTTAGGAGAAGCTAGTAGTAATTTGGCTCGTTTTGATGGAATAAAATATGGTTATAAAGCTAAAGATTATACAAGTACAGAAGATTTTATAAGAAAAACTAGAAGTGAAGGCTTTGGTAGGGAAGTTAAAAGAAGAATTATGATAGGTTCATTTGTTTTAAGTGGAGAAAATGCTAAAATATATTATAATAAAGCATTAACTCTTAGAAAAGAAATGACTAATAGCTTTAAAAAAGTGTTTGAAAAATATGATTTAATTATAGGACCAACTAACACAGATGTAGCTTATAAATTAGGTACAAAACAAGATGATGCTTTAAAAAGCTTTTATGATGATTTACTTACTATACCAGTTAATATGGCAGGTCTTCCTGCAATGTCTTTACCAGTAGGCTTAAAAAATAATTTGCCAATAGGTTTACAAATAATAGGAAATTATTTTAAAGAAGAAACAATATATCAATTAGCGAGCTTTATAGAAAAAGAACTTAACTTAAAAATAGATCCAAGAGGTGATAAATCATGTTAGTCCCTGTAATCGGAATAGAAGTTCATGTGGAACTTAAAAGCAAAAGCAAAGTTTTTTCATCAAGTTTAAATGATTTTAATGCACCAATTAATACAAACATATCTTTAATTGATTTGGCTTATCCTGGTACGCTTCCTAAAATGAATAAAGAAGTAGTAGATATGGCTTTAAAAGCAGCCCTTACTTTAAATTGTAAAATCAATAAAAAAATGCATTTTGATAGAAAAAATTACTTTTATCCAGATTTACCTAAAGGATATCAAATAACTCAAGCAGATACTCCAATTGGATATGATGGCTATTTAGAAATAGATGTAGATGAAACTAAAAAAAGAATTGAAATAGAAAGAATTCATATAGAAGAAGATACATGTAAAAGCATTCATGTAGGAAACGAAACATTATTGAATTACAATAGAGCTGGAGTACCTTTAATTGAGATAGTAACAAAACCAGTTATTACTAGTAGTAAAGAAGCAATACTTTATTTAGAAGCTTTAAGAGAAAACTTATTGTATTTAGGAATAAGTGATGTCAAAATAGAAGAAGGAAGTATGCGTTGTGAAGCTAATGTTTCTTTAAAAGAAGAGAGTAGTAGTGTTTTGGGAACAAAAGTAGAAATAAAGAATATAGGTTCTATTACTAATGTTGGAATTGGCATTGAATATGAAATAGAAAGACAGAAGAAATTACTTCAAAATGGTGAAAAAGTAACAGAAGAAACAAGAAGATTTTGTGATAAAACCAATACAACTATCTTAATGCGTGTTAAAGAAACAGGAAATGATTATAGATATTTTCCAGAACCAGATATGGCTTATATTGAATTAACTGATGAAGAAATTAGTGATACACTAAAAAGTTTACCAATATTACCTAATCAACTTAGAAATAAATATAAACAAAAAGGGATTAATTCAAATAATATAAATACTATTATTAGTAATAAAGAAATATGTGATTTTTTTGAAAGTATATTTGATTTGACTAATCAAGTAATGAGCGCTAATATACTTACTAGTGAAGTATTAAGTTATATAAATAAAAACAAAATCTCATTAAATGAGACATTATTAACAAAAGAAAACTTTATTAAATTAATTGAATTATTGGAAAAAAATGTAATTACAACAAAACATTGCAAAGAAATAATTCCTATAATGTTAGAAAAAGGTACTAATGTAGAAGAAATAATAAAAGACTTAAATATTGAAGTAATAACAGATGATAATTTTGTTTTAGATATAATAAATAAAGTAATAAATGAAAATCCTAATTCAGTAAAAGATTATAAAGAAGGAAAAGATAGAGCTGTTAAATATTTGATGGGGCAGGTAATGAAAGAAAGCAAAGGAAAAATAAATCCTAAAGATGCAATGGATAAACTAATAAGCAATTTGAATAATATTTAAATATGTAGTATAATTTAATTATTGAGGTGGAACATGAAATATATAAAAAAGAATAAGTGGGTTTTGATACCAATTAGCGTTTTTGTGCTTGTCATGATTTTCGCAGTTGTCGGTATTGTTAATTTAGTTGTACCTAATGATTCTAAGGACTTATATGGTAATAGGTTAGAAAATATAGAAAAAAACAAAATAAGTGATGATAATGTTTCCTTAATAGAAGAACAACTATTAGCAACCGGAAAAGTAAAAAGTGTTAGTTATGATTTAAAGGGGAAATTAATTAATTATATTTTAGTAGTAAATGATGATGTGGATAAAGTGACTTCTCAATCTTTAACAGCTAAAATATTAGAAGGTTTTGAACAAAATATTAAAGAGTATTATGATTTTCAAGTATTCATTACAACTGAGCAAGAAAGTGAAATATATCCAATAATTGGTTATAAACACTTTAATTCAGCCAATTTTGTTTGGACCAACAATTAGTAAGGTGGTAAGTAATGAAAAATAAAAAAACAGTTATTATTTCTATAATTGTCATTGTTCTATTATCTATGTCAGGAATATTATATTTTGTTTTAACTAAAGAAGATAAAGATACAACATTAAGTATAATTGATAAAAGATGGATTGAAAGTAATAAAAATAAAGTATTTGATATTTCTATTGTTAATAATATTCCAATTTTTAATTATAAAGGAAATGGTGTTTTCTTTGATTTTATAAATGAAATAGAAGAAAGTACAAAACTAGATTTCAATCCGATTTCTTATAATTATAGAGTAGAACCAACTAGTAGTTATGCTTTTAAAATAACTAAAGAATTAAATGATAGTGATTTACTTATTTATGAAGATAATTATGTTTTAGTTGGCACTTCACGTGAAAAATACAACAATTTATCAGAAATAAATAATGTAAAAATTGGTGTTTTTGAAGATGAAATGGATTTAGTTAGTAGATATGTTAATACTAGTGTTAGCATTCAAAAATATAAATCAATTGAAGAGTTATTAGCGTCTATTAATGTGGAAGATGAAGCAAGCAATGATTCTTCAAAAAAAGAAGATTCTTTTAATGATTTGATTGCTATTCCTAAAACCGTTTATCTAGATAAAATAATAGGTAATGATGAATTAAATATAGTTTATAATATAACTGATTTAAAAGAGTATTATGTTTTATCATTAGGTGATGATGATAGACTTAATACAATTATTAAAAAATACTTTAACAAATGGTACAGTAGTTCATATAATGAAGCATATAAAAAATATTTTAATAATGACTATTATGCTTTTAAAAAAATAGATGATACTGAAAAGGCTAAACTAAAAAGTAAAAATTATGTTTATGGATTTGTAAACAATGCACCTTATGATTTATTAAATAAAAATAAATTAGTTGGTATAAATAGTACACTTATTAAAAATTTTGCATCTTTAGTAGATGTAGAATTAGAAATAAAAGAATATAATAGTTCTAATAATTTGTTGGATGCTTTTAATAAAAATGAAATAGATTTTATGTTTAATGATTACAACAAAGAAGGATATAAATTAGATGTTCATAAAACTGTTTCACCATATGATGAGTTAGTAGTAGTAATATCTGATATAAAAAACAACTTAACAGTTAATTCAATTAATTCTTTATTAGATAAAGAAGTTGTATTAGTAGATAATACTAAAATAGAAAAATTATTTAGTGAAAATGGTAACAAAGTAAAGAAAGTCAATAATTTAAATAGTTTATTACATAGTATAAAGAATAAAGATATTATTGCTCTTGATTATGGAACTTATTATTATTATAGTAAAAATTTACTTTCTAATTTCAAGGTTGATTATATGTTTGAATTAAATGATGAATATAACTTTGTAATGCGTGATATAAGTGATAATAAGTTATTTAATGAGTTTTTTGATTTTTATTTATCTTTTGTTAATGAAAAAGAATTAGAAAATGATACTTTTGTAAAATTATTCTCAATAAAAATTGCTAAGCAAGATAACAAAATTTTTATGTCTTTAATGTCATTAGTAATAATACTTTTAGTAATAATTGTAGTTTTAAAGAAAGCTTTATTTAAAAAGAAGAAAAGAAAACATAATATTAATATGTCAAAATCTGATAAGTTAAAATATATAGATGTTCTTACTTCGTTAAAGAATAGAAATTATTTAAATGATCACATTGAATTATGGGATGATAATGAAATATATCCTCAAACTATAGTTGTAATTGATTTAAATAATATAGCTTATATTAATGATAATTATGGTCATCAAGAAGGAGATACAGTTATTAAAGATGCGGCTAATATATTAATTAAAAATCAATTAGAAAAAACAGAAATAATTAGAACTAATGGTAATGAGTTTTTAATTTATATGATTGGTTATGAAGAAAAGCAAGTGGTTTCTTATTTGAAAAAGTTAAATAAAGAATTAAAAGAATTATCTCATGGTTTTGGAGCAGCATATGGTTATAGTATGATAACTGATGCGATTAAAACTATTGATGACGCTGTTAATGAAGCAACGTTAGATATGAAAAATAATAAAGAAGAAACAAATAATTAAGGAAAAATTATGGAAAGAATAAAAAGAATTGTAAAAAAAATGATTTCAATTATTTGCAAGCCAGAAATGAAAATACTACCAGGAAATGTAGCTTTCTTTCTGGTTCTTTCTATTGTTCCAATTGTTATTTTAATAGGTGTTATTTGTAGTATGATGTCTATCTCTACTGATACTTTATCTAATTTTATGAACTCATACTTTCCTGAACAAATAAGTGATATTTTAGTACCTTATTTTAGTGGACAAGGTGTTAATTTAAATGTAATTATATTTACTATAATGGGGTTTTTTATTGCTAGTAATGGAGCTCATGCTATTATAATAGCGTCTAATAGACTTTATGGAGTTGAAGATTCGTCTTTTTTAAAGAAAAGATTAAAAGCTTTTAATATGATTATTTTACTTATTTTTACTATTATATTTATGCTTTTGTTTTTAGCTTTCGGAAGCAAAATAATGAATTTTTTAACTAATAGAGTGTTAGGAGATTTTGCTAGTGTAGTATATTATGCTTATTTAATTATTAAGTGGCCTATTGGTTTGTTATTTATATTTATTATTGTTAAATTATTGTACACATTAGCGCCAGATAAAAAAATAAAGAGTAAATATGTTAATAGAGGTGCTTTATTTACTACTATTGGCTGGGTAATAACTACTTTCATTTATGGATATTACGCTACTAACATAGCTAATTATAGTTTATTTTATGGTAGTTTATCTAGTATAGTAGTTATGATGTTTTGGTTTTATTTAATAGCTTATATATTAGTTATTGGTATTGTTATTAATATAACTAGTTATGAAATGTCTGAAGATAATAAATAGTATTTTGTAAAATAAATGCTATTTTTTATTAATTTTATTGATTATTAAGTTTTTTAATCTTTCGCAAATTTTTAGACTAAATGCAGTTTTGTAAAAATTAATTTAATTTATTAGACTTATTTCATGTTTAATGTAGAAAAACGGGAATAAGTCTTTTAATTTCTGCAGATATTACTTAAATTATTTCATGATAAAAATACGGAGGTTATTTCCATTTTTAAAAAAAAGCGGAATTCCAAATGAAAATTCACGTAAATTAAATAAAAAGGACACAATTTGTTCTTTTTTTGTATGTTTTTTGATATAATTAGGTTAGAGGTGGATAGCTATGGAAAGAAAACAATTATACATTGACTTTGATGGCGTAATAATGGATACCATAGATGTAACTTATAAATTATTAGAAGAGCAGAAAATAAGCTTACAAAACGAAAAAGAAGTAGAGAACTTTTATAAAACAATAGATTGGAAAAATTTATTATCAATTACTCCAGAAATAAATGATGGTTTTAATTGTATTGAAAAAATAAGAGAAAGCAATTTATTTGATATAGCTATATTGACTCATGTAAATTCACTTGATGAAGCAATAGAAAAAGTAAAATTCATAAGAAAACATACAATAGATTTAACAATTATACCTGTTCCTAAAGCCATATCTAAAACTAAAATGGTTCATACAGAAGGAGCTATTTTAATAGATGATTATACAAGCAATTTAACAGAATGGGAAGCATCTGGTGGCATAGGTATAAGATTTAATAGAAGCCTTAATGGTAAAGGCTTTAAAGTAATTGATCGATTAGATAAAATATTAGAAATGAACTTAGTAAAGCAGGGATTAAATGGAAGCATTAGAAAATATAAAAAATATAAAAATATATGATACAACTTTTGAACACTTAACAGAGGTAATGGATAGCTATAAAAAATATATGACATTTTTAGATGAATTATCTTTAAAAGAATTAGCTATAATTTTACAAACACTTCGAAAAGAAGAACTAATAAATAATCAAGAAACAGAATATGAATCACCATTATTAATGGAAGTAGAACTAAATATGGAAAGAAAAAATTCAATAGGAATGCTTTCAGATATAATAAATAGTGAAGAACCATTAACAATCGAAGATATAAAAAATATTCATCAAAGATTATTAAAAGGAACTGGTGATGATATACCGCAAAATTATCCTTACCGAACAAGTGAAGTAAGAGTTTCAGAAGTGATAGAAGGTAAAGAAGTAATATCATATTTCCCACCAATTGGAAAAGAAATAATTTACTATATGCAATACATATTGGATTATTTAAATAATGATAGTAATTTACAAATCGAAACAGTTTTTATAAAACCAATGATTGCTCATGCTTACATTGCTTTACTTCAACCATTTTGTAATGGAAATACAAGACTAGCTAGATTAGTTGAATACGGAAAAATATTTGATTTAACTAACAAATATTTTAAAAAAAATTATCCGAATCCAATTTTATATTTGTCAAAGAACTACTTATTAACAAGAGGAAATTATAGAAATAAAATAAAGAATATTGCGACACTTCATAATGATGAATCATGGAATAGCTGGTTTAACTATAATTTAAATAGAATAGAAGATCAATTATATTATTTAAATTCAAATTTAAGTCAATATCACCAAAGACACAAACATTTTTAGCACTCTTACTTGACAAGTGCTAAAAAAAGAGTATAATTATAATTGAATGAGTAATCATTCAATTTTTAAGTATGATAATAAAAGGAGGTAATAGATATGAATATGGAAGAAGTAAAACCTTTGGAAAAATATGGTAGAGATATCACAAAAAGTGTCAAAGATGGTAAAGTTGATCCTGTAATAGGAAGAGACGAAGAGATTAGAAGTATTACTAGAATTTTATCAAGGAAAACTAAAAACAACCCAGTTTTAATTGGTGAACCTGGTGTAGGTAAAACTGCCATAATAGAAGGATTAGCCCAAAGAATAGTTAAAGGAGATGTTCCAAATAGTTTAAAAAACAAAACAATTTGGGAACTTGATATGACTAGTTTAGTTGCGGGTGCTAAGTATAAAGGTGAATTCGAGGAAAGATTAAAAGAAGTTCTTAAAGCTGTAGAAGACTCTAATGGTGAAATTATAATCTTTATTGATGAAATCCATATGATAGTTGGTACTGGTGCTGAAGGAGCTATGGATGTTGGTAATATGTTAAAACCAATGCTTGCTCGTGGTGAAATAAGATTAATTGGTGCTACAACTTTAAATGAATATAGAAAATATATAGAAAAAGATGGTGCTTTGGAAAGACGTCTTCAAAAAGTTATGGTTTCAGAGCCTAATGTTTTGGATACAATTACAATCCTTAGAGGCTTAAAGGAAAGATTCGAAGTATTCCATGGTGTTAATATAAAAGATAATGCTTTGGTTGCGGCTGCTACTTTATCAGACAGATATATAACAGATAGATTTTTACCAGATAAAGCTATTGATTTGGTTGATGAAGCTTGTGCTACAATTAAAGTTCAAATGGATTCTGTTCCAGCTCCACTAGATATATTAACTAGAAAGATAATGCGTTTAGAAATAGAAAAAGAAGCTTTAAAGAAAGATACTGATGATATTTCTAAAAAAAGAGTATTGGAAATTAAAGATGAAATTGCTATTCTAAAAAAAGATGAACAAGAATTAAGAACAAAATGGGAAAATGAAAAAAGTATAAATGATGCTATTAATAAGAAAAAAGAGGAAATAGAAAGAAATAAATTTAAACTAGAACAAGCTGAAAATAATTATGATCTAGAAACAGCAGCTAAAATAAGACATGGCATTATTCCTACTTTGGAACATGAATTAGAAGTTTTAAGAAAAAGTGATGAGTCACAAATTTTGAGTGATACTGTAGATGATGAAGCTATTGCTGCTATCATTTCTAAATGGACTAATATCCCTGTTCAAAAATTAGTTGGTACTGAAAGAGAAAAACTAATCAATCTAGAAAGTGATATGAAAAAACGTGTTATTGGTCAAGATGAAGCTATTAAATTAGTAAGCGATGCTATTATAAGAGCACGAGCTGGTATTAAAGATCCTAAAAGACCAATTGGTTCATTTATTTTCTTAGGACCTACTGGTGTAGGTAAAACTGAAGTTGCTAGAACGCTTGCAAATTTACTTTTTGATGATGAACGTCATATGGTAAGAATTGATATGTCTGAATATATGGAAAGCTTTTCTGTGTCTAGATTAATTGGTGCTCCTCCAGGATATGTAGGATATGATGAAGGTGGACAATTAACAGAAGCAGTAAGAAGAAATCCATATAGTATTGTTTTGTTTGATGAAATAGAAAAAGCTCATCCAGACGTATTTAATATATTACTTCAAATATTAGATGATGGTAGAATTACAGATTCTCAAGGTAGAACAGTTGATTTTAAAAATACAATTATTATAATGACATCTAATTTAGGTAGTGAATATATTCTAGATAATACTGAAAATGCAAATGAGTTAGTTATGAAAGAGTTAAGAAGCTCATTTAAGCCAGAATTTATTAATCGTATTGATGAAATTATTATCTTTAAAGAATTAACTAAAGACAATATGTATAAAATATTGGATAAAATAATAAAAGAAGTTGAATTTAGATTAAAAGATAAAGGTATAACTATAGAACTTACTGATAAAGCAAAAGACTATGTTATTGATAATTCATATGATTATAAATATGGTGCAAGACCACTTAAAAGATATGTTTCAAGAAATATTGAAACAATGATAGCAAACAACATTATTTTAGATAAAATTAAATATGGACAACATTTATTAATAGATGTAATAGAAGACGAATTTGTTATTAACTAAATTCGTCTTTTTATGTTTAAACAAATATATTATTTCATTATGTGTAACAACTTAATTTTAAAATTATATAAATAATAAAATCCTAACGGATTATAGAATAATCTTATATAAAATGATATAATGTTTTTGAAATTAAACTGGATTTGTAAGGAGAAGATAATATTATGGAAAAATCAATTGTGTATATATCGATGAGAGATGATAATAATATTGACTGCAGTTATTCGATAGTTCAGAAAGATGAACTAAAAGTAATAATTGTTTTAAAAGATTTGGAATGTGGAATTTTTGATTATAATAAATTAAAAAATGAAAAAAAGTTTAAATATTTATTGCTAAAACAATATTATGATAATAAATCAGCATATAAAGATTTTTTAAAATTGATTGGGAAAATGTGTAAAAAAACGAAATCGAGTAAATATTTTTCAAATCATAGAATTGAAGATAATAGAATGATACATGATAATTCTAAGAATGAGCATATGATTAGTCTTGAGGAAAAAAAACTCTATAATGATAGATATATTATTTTTAAAAAATTTGTAATAGATAATATTGATAATTTTTAATATAAAATAAATATATAATTTTTTATGAGATTGTTAGCAAAGTAACAATCTTTTTTATAATAGATTATTCAATAAAAAGCATCAGTTTGATGCTTTATCTTCAAGGATAATTGTGTATTTAGAATTACCTTTATAATTGTTTGATTCATCTAAATCATCTTTTTTATAAGTAAATGCTGTTAAAGTAATTGGAGAAGATATTTGATCATAGTAGGTAGACGCAAATACTTTAACAGAAGTAAAAATAGTATTTTCAGTTACTTCATTTTCTTCAACATGTCTATACCATGCACCTTTTTCTTGATTAATATCATCATATAAAAATAATTCAATAAAACATTTAATGACATCGTTATCTTTAGGTGAAAGTATAGTTTTATCTATCTTAGAACCATCTTCTAAATCAAAACTAACATGATAGCCAATTTTATATTCCTGAATATTTTCATAAGTATTGTAATATTCGTTAAATATATCTTGAAAATAATATCCATATAAATTATCATCTTCACTGTAGACAGTAGAAAGAACAATTATTTCATTTAATTTTTGCCATTTTGATGTATAAGTATTTACTTTTTCTAAAATGCCATTATTGTTTCTATATAAACTAAGCTTTATTGGATTATTATCTATATATTTTACCTCAGTTTCTTCTATTTTTTCTATTTCTTCTTTATCTTCGATGGGATTAATTGGCTCTGTTTTTTTACTACAACCACTTAAAAGTAAAAATAAAATTAATAAAAAATATTTCATATTTATCACCAATTACTATTTTACCTTACTTTAATATAAAAAGTATAGTATAATATAAAAAGAAGGTGAAAAAAGTGTTAAGAGTTGATTCAAGAAAAGTAGAAAAAGGAGATACATTTATTGCTTTAAAAGGAATATCTAGTGATGGTCATGATTATATTTCAAAAGCAATAGAAAATGGTGCTTCTAAAATAATAGCTGAAAAAGGAAATTATAGTGTAGAAACTATATTAGTTAAAGATACTAGAGAATATTTAACCAATTACTTAAGTCAAAAATATAATAAAGAATTAAATGAAATGACATTAATAGGTATAACTGGAACGAATGGAAAAACAACTAGTGCCTATTTAATATATCAAGCCCTAAATAACCTTAATATTAAATGTGCTTATATTGGTACAATAGGTTTTTATTTAGATAAGAAAATACATGATTTACCTAATACCACTCCTGACATATTAGAGCTATATGAAATGTTTATGGAGTGTTACAATAAGGGTTATAAACACATTGTTTTAGAAGTAAGTAGTCAGGCAATATCCTATAAAAGAGTAGATAAAATATTGTTTGATTATGCCTTATTTACTAATTTAACTCAAGATCATTTAGATTATCATAAGACAATGGAAAACTATGCTTTAGCTAAACAGCAATTGTTTAAACAACTTAAGAAAAATGGTAAAGCTATTATAAATGCTGATGATAAAAATAATCATTATTTTGTTTTAAATAACGATAATACTTTTTATGGTATTAATAGTGGCGATGTTAAAGTAAAATCATATGTCATTAACAATAATTATACATATATAAAATATGAATATTTAAATAATGAATATGAGGTAACCACAAATTTAGTTGGAAAGTATAACATATACAATATATTACTTACAATTACATTATTAATTAAGATGAATATATCAATTGCTGAAATAAATAGAATAATTCCTAAATTAGTATCACCTGTTGGTAGAATGGATAAAATTGTATATAAAAATAATTTAATTGTAGTTGATTATGCCCATACTTTAGATGCAATGGAGAATATTGTTTCAACGGTAAGTGAAATAAAACACAATAATATCTATATTGTATTTGGATGTACTGGTGATAGAGATAGAACAAAAAGAAGTATGATGACTAACTATGCTTTAAAAAATTCTAAGAAAGTTATTATTACTAATGATGATCCCCATACAGAAGATGTAAATCAGATAGTAAGTGATATGCTAAAAAATAATACTTTAACTAATTATGAAATATGTCTAGATAGAAGTTTAGCTATAAAAAAAGGTATAGATTTGTTAAAAGAAAATGATATATTACTTATATTGGGTAAGGGACATGAAGAATTTATGATAGTTGGAAAAAATAAAATACCATTTAATGATATGAAAGAAGTAAAAAAATATATTAATAATAGTTATGTAAATAATTAGATAATTTTAAGGCACTGTTTCGAAAGATTCAGTGTTTTTGTTGTAAAATAATAATTATAGTTTAAACGATTGCTTTTTTTAAATAATAATGATATATTACTGCTAGGGAGGTTTGTATGTTAAGAGAAGACATAAAAGATATATTAAATAATTCAAAAGTATTAACAGTAGCGGGTTTTAAACACTATGATAGTCAAGATGGTTTTTATTTCTTTAGAGAGGATGCTTTAGCAAATCCAGGTGTATTTAAAACCAATTTACTAATGTTTAGCAATAAATTTGTTTTAAATTCAATTATTAATAGAAAAGATTTTTCGTTTGAGCATGTAAATGATGAAACCAATGTAATAAGTGTACTAAATTATAGACAAGAAGAAAAAGTGTTGAGATATTAGAACATAATGAAAGTTTATCAATAAACATTAATGGTGAAAATTACCATTTATTATTTAGTGTATCAAGTGATAATATATCGTTTTATTTAAAAAATAAAGATAAAACATTTAAATTTATTTATGATAAAGATAATAATATTTACTATAATGAAAAAGCAGATGAAAATAATAGTATTTCTTTAAAATTAAAACATCTTAATAATTATCAAAGATTATCATGCAATAATGAAGAGTATGAGTTTAAAAAAAGTTCAAAAATATACAAAAATATTTTAAGTAATGAAACTGTTAAATCAGCAATAAGTACTATGTTAGATGATTTAAGTAGCAATTTACCTGGTTTAATGGATACTATAAAGCAATATAAAATATACGAAAAATTAGTTGTTAAAAATAATTATTCTAGCTGTTTTAATAGGAACTTTATAAATAGTCTTATCAATAATTCTAAAATTAATAAAAAGTCATTGCTTTAATCTACTATATATGATACAATAAAATTGTCTAAAAGATAGATGACTCATTTATGAAAAATCTACAGCAAAATACCTTGGGAATTCAAGTTATAAATGGTGTTGAAGGCTTATATAAAATAAGAATCCTTAAGTTTATAAAAGAGAATACCCCCTTAGAAAAAGGGTTTTATCGTAGAGTATCACTTTTAGGCTTTTTTTTATGGGAGAGTGTTTTTATGTTTGAAAGATTAGAGTTATTGATTGGAAATAAAATAGAAAGTCTACATAGTAAAACTGTTTTAATAATTGGTTTAGGTGGAGTAGGTGGTTATGCTTTAGAATGTATTGTTAGAAGTGGTATAGGAAGAGTAATTATTGTTGATAATGATGTAGTTGATATTACTAATTTAAATAGACAAATTGTATCTTTGCATTCTAATATAGGACAGTTAAAGGTAGATGCTTGGGAAAAAAGAATAAAAGACATTAATCCTGATATTGAAGTAATAAAAATGAAACAATTTATAACAAAAGATAACATATCTTTATTGTTTGAAAATAAAATAGATTATTTAATAGATGCTTGTGATACGGTTGAAACTAAAAAAGAAATAATTAGAAATTGTTTAAATAGAAATATTAAATTTATTTCTTCTATGGGAACAGGAAATAAATTAGATATTACTAAATTTAAAATAGAAGATATTAGGAAAACTAGTTATGATCCAATAGCTAAAATAATTAGAAAAATGGTAAAGGATGAACGTATTAAAGGTAAGATTCCTGTTATTTATAGCACAGAATCTCCAATTAAAACTAATTCTAAAACAATTGCGTCTATTTCTTTTGTTCCAGCCATGTCTGGACTTATGTGTGCAAGTTTTGTAATAAATGATATTATAGGTGATATAAATGGTAGAAGAAATTAAAAAAATTCTTAAATCATTAGAGGGTACTGTAGTTGCGTTTGGTTTTAAGGGTGAAAAATTTAGTAGTATTTTAAACTCAAATAATAAAATAATTAGTTTTGATATAATGGATGAAATAAGTAAAAAAAACAAAAAAGAAAGTAGTAAATCTAAAAAAATAGATGTGACTGATTTAAGAAAAAAATACGAGAAAAATAAGGTGAACGCTATTTTAATAGATGTTGATGTAATGAATCGTTATATGATTTATTTAATTAAAGAAACTATTTATATTGGAAAATCTAATGTTTACTTATTTGGAAATAAAGATAAAGTTGATTATTATTTGAATAAATATAAAAGATATAATATAAATTTTAAGACAAATTTGTATAATGATAATATGATTGCTTATATCAATATAAGTAGTGCAAAAAACAATGTTTTGAAAGATAAATTTTATTTACTTAAAGATAAGTTAGAATTATTTATAAATATGTTAAGTGATATACTTACATCTTAAAATATATTTTATATGGTATTATTTTGCTATTAAAATTCATTGACTTTTATAGTTAAAAAGTATAGAATTAAATTAGTATTATGATGCTAAATGCATAATATATTACAGGAGGAAAAATAATGAAATATTATCTTATTGGTATAAAAGGTGCTGGAATGAGTGCTTTAGCGCTTTTATTTGATGATTTAGGGTATAACGTAGTAGGATATGATGATGCTAAGGACCATCGTTTTACTGAAGATAATTTGTTAGAAAGAAATATAAAAATATATACGGAGCCTAATCAATTTGAAATGGATAAAGATACTATAATTGTTAGAAGCCCAGCTATTAGAGATAATCATCCAGAAATGGAAAGAGCTTTAAAAATGAATTTAAAGACTTATCAGTATCAAGAAATGCTAGGAAAGTTAACTAGAATGTTTGATACTATAGGAGTTGCTGGTTGTCATGGAAAAACAACTACTTCTTCTATGCTAGTTCATGTTTTAGATAATATAAGAGGCTGTAATTATATAATTGGTGACGGACATGGTCATGCTTTTAAAGAGAATAAAGATTTTGTTTTAGAGTCTTGTGAATATAGAAGACATTTTTTGAATTATGATGTTAAATATGCTATTATAACTAATATTGAATTAGATCATACAGATTATTATAAAGATATGCAAGATATGATTGATGCTTATCAAGAATTTGCTAATAGGGCAGAAAAGATGGTAATAGCTTGTGGAGATGATCAATACACTAGATATTTAGAAGTTAATAAGCCTATATTTCATTATGGTTTAGGGGAAGATAATGATATAATTGCTAAAGATATTGAATATAGAAATGATGGAACTAGTTTTGATTGTATTATTGAAGGTAATTACTATGGACATTTTGATTTACCTTTATATGGAAAACATATGCTTTTAAATTCTTTAGCGACTATAGCTGTTTGTTATTATGAAAGATTAGATGCAAAAGAAGTTAATAAATATTTAAAAACTTTTAAAGGTGCTTCTAGAAGATTTAAAGAAACTTTGATTGGAAATAATGTAATTATTGATGATTATGCTCATCACCCAACTGAAGTAAAAGTTACAATAAAAGCTGCTAAACAAAAGTATCCTGATAAAAAGATAATAGCTATTTTTAAACCTCATACTTTTTCTAGAGTTAAGGAATTTGCTAAAGAGTTTGCTGATAGTCTAAATATAGCTGATTATGCTTATGTTATGGATATTAATTATGATAGAGAGCTTCCTGAAGAGTATCCAGATGTGACACCATATACTATTATTGATATGTTAAATAATGGTGATTATATTAATGAAAAAGAAGTTGATAAACTACTTAAATATGATAATGCTGTGTTATTATTTATGAGTAGTAAGGAAATATATATATTAGAAGATTTATATAAAAAAGCTTTAGAAGAAAAAATTGATTAGTTTTTTCTTTTTTTATTACTAATTTAAATATTAATAGTTATGTATTTTGATTTAGGAAAGATAGTTATAAATAGTAAAATGGTATTTTTATAATAAAATACTATTTTTTTTATACTTTTTAAAAGAATAAAAAGGAAATTGATAATTATTTTTGTATTATATAAGTAGAAGAGGAGG
>JALELF010000081.1 GCA_022771715.1 Bacillota bacterium | reverse complement strand
TAATACTACTGCATTAGCCCACTTTCTACTTGCATAACTATACCATTCACTAGATTCATCTGCTACTTTTGGTATACCTGCTTCAGTATACGTAATAGCTATCATCTTTTCATCTAATACTGGATATGCCCCATTTAATATAGTTTCTGCATATACGATTTTGCAATCTTTAATAGTACTTTTTTCAGTTATTGTCTGAACGCCATCGTAAGACTTTTTATAACAATTATTTCTAAATAATATAGCATAAGCTATATTTCCTATTCCATCACTTATTATTTCAGCATATTCAGGCTTACTTCCACTTATCTCTTTTGAAACAGCTTCATATATATTCTTGCCTTTGGGAACTTTTTTGTTAGCTAGTTCTTCATTAGCTATATATATTTGTGCTGCACTAATTATATTTTCAACACTTCTTTTAACAGTTTCTTTTTTAGAATCTTCTATTATTCCTGTTATTACTGGAGTTGTAATAACAGCAACTAACGCTAGTATTATTATTACTCCTAATAATTCTATCAATGTGAATCCCTTATTTTTCATATTAACACTTACCCTTCTAAAATTAATTATACAAAATATTTTATTTACAAACAACCTTAAAGCCAAATTAAGACTTAATTAGACAATTTATTTACAAAAAAACATAGTTTATTTAAACTACATTTTTTTACTTTTATATTTTTGTTTAACAGTTTCGTTTATTAATAAGTTATAATATTTGCAAACATTAGTATAATCTTCTATAGAAAAGTTTATTCTTTCAGTTCCTAATGGAAAATTCATTAGATTTTCAAAAGCCAATTCCATAGAAAACTTCATATTTGAAACACTTATAAGTTCGTTAGCTAAGGAAACATCACTTACTAAATTAATTAAATCATCTTTACTTATTTTCTTTTCAGCATAATTACTTAAAGCTAAAACCAACTGTTTAGTATATAGTAATACTTGACGTTTTAAAATTTTATTTTTCTTCATTCAAATCCCCTGTCTTTTTAGAAAAAATACATCCACAATAATTTTGTCTATACAAATCAAATTCTTTAGATAATTCTATACTTCTTTTATATCCTTCTTTTTTCTTAAAATCAGAATATAAATAAGATACATTATAAATACTCTCTAGCTTAGAACCAATTTCATTAATTACCTTTGCATTCTTATAAGGACTTACTGTTAAAGTTGTACAAAAATAATCGAAATTTTTATCTTTAGCTAATTTAGCTGTTTCTTCTAATCTAAGATAGTAACATTTATGACATCTATTACCACCTTCTAAATTGCTTTCTAAACCTTTTATATAATCTAAATATTTTTGACTATCATAATTACCTTCTATTAATTTAATAGGATTAGTAGAAGGTAATTTATTTATAACCTTTATTTGTTCTGTAAGCCTTTTTTTAAATTCATCTACAGTATCCATATTAGGATTATAATAGTATACAGTTATATCAAAATATTTACTTAAATATTCAAGTACATAAGTACTGCAAGGTCCACAGCAAGAGTGAAGTAATAAACTTGGTGTTTTACCTTTGTTAATATCCAAAATATGTTCTAACTCTACTTGGTAATTCATTACTTATCCCTTAATACTGCATTAAATTTACTAGTAACACCAGCAATTATTTTATCAAACACTGACATTACTTCTTCATCTGTTAAAGTTTTAGTACTATCCATAAATGTTAAAGAGAAAGCAAGAGACTTCTCATCTTCATTTACTTTATCACCAGTATAAACATCAAAAACATTTACATTAGTTAGAAGTCTACCACCAGCATGATTTATTTCTTTTGTTATTTCTTTAGCACTTATATTTTTTTTAACTATGAACGCTAAATCTTTAGTAATACTTGGAAATTTAGATTGTTCTTTGTATTTTAATGGTTTTATTTTTTTATCATATATTTTAGTTAAAGATAATTCTAATACATAAATATCATCTTTTGATATCATTGGATTTACTCTACCTATAATACCGATAGAATCTCTATCTAATAAAACTCTAGCACATATACCAGGATGCATATCACTAATACTTTCTACTTCTAAATCATATCTATTTTTAAATCCTAAATAATCTAATAAATTTTCTAAAATACCTTTTAATACATAGAAATCTGCATTAACTTTTACATTTTGCCATTCATTAACAATATAATTACCTTTAATTAAAACAGCAACTTTTACGTCTTCTGTAAAATTAACATCATATGTCTTAGCTATTTCATATAAGAATATATCTTTAACATTACGAGCTTTATTATAGTCATATATATTTAATAAAGATGGTATTAAAGTAGTTCTTATAACTGATTTATCGACACTCATTGGATTTGGTAAAACAATGTTTTCTTTATTTTCATAAACGAATTGTTTGCTCATACTAGGACTAACTAAAGTATATGTTTTACACTCATTTAAACCTAATGAACGAAGACGCTTTGAAACTTCTTTTCTAAGTAAAACATCTTTTACATAAACACCACGTCTAATCGGTACTCTAGGTAAGGTCGCTACTAAATTATGATATCCATAAAGTCTACCAATTTCTTCTGCTATATCATTTATATTAGCATCTATATCAAGTCTTCTATTAGGTATAGTAACACTAAATAAATCATTATCATGTACAAATGGAAAATCTAATTTATTAAGTTCAGTAATTACATCTTCATCTGTTATTTTAATACCCAACATTTTATTAATTTCTTCTGTTTTAAAGGAAACTTTTTTAGGTGTTTTATCAACCTCATCATGGCAAACAATACCAGATAGTATTTTAGCATCAGCATATTTTTCTAATAAATAGCAAGCTCTATTTATAGCATTTAAAGTATATTCATAGTTTAAACCTTTTCCATATCTAATAGAAGCTTCGCTTTTTAAGTTAAGTCTATTTGCTGTATTTCTTATGCTAGTCGCATCAAATATAGCACTTTCTATAAGAATATTTTTAGTATTTTCATCTATTTCAGTATTTTCGCCACCCATAACACCAGCTATGCATACTGGTTTTATAGTATCAGTAATAACAATATCATTTTGATTTAATTTTCTTTCTTTTCCATCTAATGTAGTAATTACTTCATCAGATGCATCTCTTACTAAAATCTTATTTCCTAACTTGTCTTTATCAAAAAAGTGCATTGGTTGACCATATTCAAGCATTACATAATTAGAAATATCAACAACATTGTTAATTGGTCTCATTCCAACTGATATTAAGCGTCTTTTTATAAATTCAGGCGATTCTTTTATTTTTACGTCTTTTACCATTTTGGCTAAGTAATAAGGACATTTTTTAGTAGCAACTTCTAAACTAAAATAATCTTTTATATTTTCTTCTATTTCACTATAATTAGCTTCTGGTAAAGTAACTTTTTTACCTAAAATTGCCGCTATTTCATAAGCAAAACCAATATGGTAATAGCAATCATTATTACGATGTTTATGCACATCTAATTCATATACAGTGTCATCATATCCTAAATACTCTAAAGCATCAGTTCCAACTATAGCATCGCTTCCTAATTCGGTAATTCCTTTATTATAGTTTTCTTCATTTTTTTCTTCTAAACCTAGTTCAAATAAAGCACATATCATACCATTAGATTCTACACCACGAATTTTACCTTTTTTTATTTCAAAATTGCCTGGTAAAACAGCTCCTGGTAGCGCTACTATTACTTTTATACCACTTCTTACGTTACTAGCTCCACATACTATTTGAATAACTTCGCCCACATTTACTTTGCATACATGTAAATGATCACTATCAGGATGATTTACACACTCTATAACTTCTCCAACAACTAAATTATCGATATGATTAGTTATTACTTTTTCAATATTAATTCCAGCTTCTGTTACTTTAACAGCTAAATCTTTCAAGTTTTCATTTTTTAAATCAATATATTCTTTTACCCAATTTAAACTAATCATACTATACCTCCTTTCTATCAAAGTTCTTACTATCTCTTAAATCAGTTTGATAAAATGTTCTAATGTCATTAATACCGTATTTAAGCATAGCAAGTCTTTCAGCGCCAAATCCAAAAGCAAAGCCACTCCATTCTTTTGGATCATATCCACAATTTCTAAGTACATTAGGATGTACCATTCCAGCTCCACTTACTGTAATCCAGCCAGTGTTTTTGCAAAGTGAACAACCTTTTCCACCACAAACAAAGCAAGATATATCTGTTTCTACTGATGGTTCTGTAAATTGATAATAACTTGGTCTAAATCTTGTTTCAACATTTTCTCCAAATAATTTTTTAGATATTACATCAAATGTTCCTTTTAAATCTGATAAGCTTATATTTTTATCAATTAGCAATCCTTCTATTTGCATAAATTGATGTGAATGAGTTGCGTCATCATCATCTCTTCTATATGTTTTTCCTGGACAAATCATTCTTATTGGCTTTTTTCCACCATTTTCTAACATAACACGTGCTTGTACAGGCGAAGTTTGACTTCTAAGTAATACTTCTTCATCTTTTATATAAAATGTATCTTGAGCATCTCTTGCAGGATGTCCTTTAGGAATATTTAATAATTCAAAATTATAGTGATCTAATTCTATTTCAGGTCCATCTACTACATCATAACCCATAGACATAAAAACACTTTCTACTTCTTCTATTATTTTTTCTAAAATATTAGGTGCTCCACAACTTATTTTAGTAGCAGGTAAACTTATATCTATTCTTTCGTTTTCTAGTTTTTTGTTTAATTCTTCTTTTTCTAACTTTTCTTTTAATTCATCTATTTTACTAGTCACTTCATTTTTTAAATCATTTAAAAGTTTTCCAAAGGATTTCTTTTCTTCAATTGATAATGAAGACATCATACTAGATAAAGAACTTACTAATCCTTTTTTGCCTAAATATTCTACTTTTAAATCATTAAGTTCTTTTAAGTTATTAATATTTGTTAATTTATTTTGTAATTCTTCTTTTATTTTTAATACTTTCTCTTCCATACTAATCCTTTCCAAATAAAAAAACAGTAATATCCACTAAGGGACGAATTACTGTTTAAAATCCGCGGTACCACCCAAATTCTGAAAAAATTCAGCTCTTTAAAAATTTAACGCATTTATACGCAAAACCATCGTTTTGTAGCTCCAATAGTGAAATTCATAATTTAACCTTTATTCTTCTATTCTCAACTATATAAAAGATTTCTGTGATAGTATTAAATTACTACTAAATATTTTCATCGCCATTAGTCAAATTTTAACACTTAATAAATGTTTTGTCAATTATCTTGCTTTAATCATTTGAATACTATTTTCTTTTATTGTTAACAAACAAGATATAAAGCCATTTAACTCATTATTTGTTAATTTTCTAGAACATAAAATAATAGATAAACGATTTACTATTTTTAAAAAACTTTGTTCTAGTTTTTTATTTAAATCAACATTATTTAATTCACCAATAACTAATTTTAAATAATCAATTTTTTCATTATAAGTAAGTTCATCTAATTGCATACCTACACCCCCATAATTAATATATTATACACATTATTTTAATTTAAGCAATTATTTTTGAAAATATTCTTCTTTTGTAATTGAATAAGCTCCTAAATCATTTCTTATACCATCTTTATCAACTATTCTGTTTCTTAAAAATCCTTCAAATTTCATACCAGCTTTAGCCATAACTTTTCCGCTTCCTATGTTATTACTCATATATTCTGCATATACTACTTCAGCATCACATTCTTCAAATAAAAATTTAATAACACCTTTTAAGGCTTCAGTCGCATAACCATGTCTCCAGTATTTTTCTCCGTAGCAATAGCCAATTTCACAAGCACCATATGACATTAATTTTTTAGAAACAACATCTATAGTTCCAATTAATTCTTTAGTATCCTTAATTTCTACTATCCATTTATATGTATCTAAATCTTTATAATCTTGAATCCATTCATCAAATAATTCTTTAGTAACATCTATATTTTTATGCTTATCCCACATAGTGTATTTACATACTATACTACTATTACACCAATTATAATATGCCATCTTATAATCGTCTTTTTCTATTTTTCTTAAAATTAATCTTTCTGTTTCTATTTTTTTAGTTCCTATATATTTCATATTACTCCTTTCTAAATTCATTAATTATTTGCATGTATATTTCATCACAATACTCACCCTTACAAAAGTGACAATTGTTTCTAACACCGAATACTTTAAATCCTACTTTTTCATAACATTTTATTGCTTGCTTATTAAATGAATAAACCCTAAGCATAATATTGTTAAGATTATGATAATCAAAAGCATACTTGATTATTAAACTTAAAGCTTCACTACCATAACCCTTACCACGATTGTTTTCATTTCCAATACAAATACCAATTTCAGCAGTTCTGTCTAAATAATTAATTTTGTTAAGACTAACATTTCCTATTAATTCATCGTTGTTTTTAACAATAGCAAATACCATATCTTTGTTATTATTAAACCATTCTTTTTCGGACTTAATGTCTATTAGTTTAGTACTCATATTAATGCCATCGGTTACTTTAAAGTCATTCATCCATTCAGTATACTTAATTACATCTTCTTCACTAATGGGTGATAAGTAAAGATTTCTTCCTTCAATTTTCTTAAAATATTTCATAATTCTCCTTTCTAAGTAGCTTTATTAAAATAGAAAAAAACACAAAGCCACTACTTTAAGTGACTCCGTGTTTTATACGTGTAAGTTTATACCCGAAATAGCTCGCATAATGCTTATATTTCCTCACTCACTAAAATTATATAATAATTAAATAAAATGTCAATATTAAAAAGTTTTTTTCTCTTTAAATTCATAATTATATCTTTTATTCATATTATATATTTTGTTTCTTTTAACAACTTTCTTTTTTTCTTTAATAATTATTTTATTATTCTTACTTTGATATTTTATTACAAAATATATTGATGAAATCATTGTAAATAATAATACAATGCCACTGAAATAAGAAATATCACCAATAACTATTATTGAAAGTAAAGAATAAATAGAATAAATTAAAAAGCTAACAAAAGCAAAACAAAAAAGAATGCCGTAATCTTTTACACCTAAATCTTTCATTATATATCCCCCTAATTACACGATATATTAACAAAACAAAAAGTAAAAGTCAATACTATTTTATAATATCTTCTAATTTAACACTAACTAGTTTACTAACACCAGATTCTTGCATAGTAATTCCATATAAAACATCAACATATTCCATAGTTTTCTTCTTATGAGTTATTAAAATAAATTGTGTTTTTTCTTTTAATTTATTTATATATTCGCCAAAGCTAGAAACATTGACTTCATCTAAAGCTGCTTCTACTTCATCTAGTATGCAAAAAGGAACTTCTCTACTTTTTAAAATTGCGAATAAAAGACTAATCGCTGTAAAAGTTTTTTCGCCACCTGAAAGTAAAGAAATCGTTGTTAACTTTTTACCTGGAGGAGAAGCGATAATTTCAATTCCTGTCGTCAAAATATTGCTTTCATCACATAATCTTAAATCAGCAAAACCACCTTTAAATAGTTCTCTAAATGTTTCATTAAATTTAGATTTAATTAAATTAAATGTTTTTAAAAAGTCATTTTCCATAACTTCATCTAATTCTTTAATAATATTTAAAAGAATATTTTCAGCATTAACTAAATCATCTCTTTGTTTAATTAAAAATTCATATCTTTCACTTACTTTATTATATTCTATCGGTGCATTTAAATTAACAGGACCCAAATCTTTTATTTTGTTTTTCAAAACATTTACTCTATTTCTAGAAACGTCTTCTTCATCTACTAGAATATATTCACTTTTTGCCTTTTCATAAGTAATACTATAATTTTCATTTAAAGAATTTAGTAACATATCTATTTTTACATCATATCTATTAAGTTCAATTTCTAAATTTTTTAATTCTTTATTTTTAGTATTATAAAGTGTATTATCTTTTAATCTTTCATGTTCAAATTCTTCTAATTCCTCATTCAATTTATTTTTTTTATCTTGTAGTATGTTTAATTCATTCTGTGTTTGTTCTTTTTTACTTAATTCTGAATAATAACTATTTATTATTTTTTCTTCTTCAATACTTACAGTTTTATTTAATACACTATTTGTTCCAGATATATTATTAGTAGTAACTGTTAGTTCTTCTTTACTATCTATTAGTCTAGTATCTGTATTTTCTATAAGAGTATTAATTTCTATCTTTTCTTTATTAGCTAAATATAATTCATCTTCTTTTGATTTAAATTTATAATCAAATTCATTTAGCAAATTTTCTAATGTTTTAATTTCATTTGTTTTATTTTCATATTCTTTAATATAATTTTCTAATTCATATTTTATTGTAATAATATTACTTGTTTTATTGAAACCACCAGTAATAGAACCACCAACATGTAAAACTTCACCATTTAATGTAACAATCTTATAACGATGATTTATTATTTTACTTATCCTATTAGCGTTATCAATGTTATCAACTACAATAACATTCCCTAATATATTTGAAACAATATTACTATAAAGAGAATTATATTTTATCAAATTAGAAGCTATCCCAATAAAGCCTATTTCGTTATTTAATGTATTTTTAGTATCAATATCAATTTCTTTAGGTTTTAACGTGTCAAGTGGTAAAAATGTAACTCTACCTATTTTTTCATCATTTAAATATTTTATTGCTGTTTTAGCACATTCACTATTATCTACAACAATATTACTAGAAGATGCACCTAAAGCAGTTGAAATAGCTAGCGAATAAACATTTTCTACTTCTATTAAATTACCTAGAATATTGTGTATTCCTTTTAAATTATGATTATTTAAGACTTGTTTTACAGGTAAAGGTAATAAAGAATTATTTTCAATATTATCATTTAAACTATCTATTTTATATTTCAAACTATTATTATTTTTTATTAAAATAGATAATTTATTTTCTACTTCCTGCTTTTCACTCTTTATTTTTTTTAATATTTCTTCTAATTCATTTATGTTTTTATTAATCTCTATTAATTTATCATTATATAGATTTAACTCATTTTCTAATTTAAGTATGCTATTTTTTAATTTTAACTCTTTTTCTTTTAGTTCTATTAAACTATCATGTAATTTAATATCATCTACTTCATATTTTTTTCTTTCAACTATTATTTCTTTTTGACTATTTATCTTTTCTACATTAGTAGTTAGTTTAATTAATTCTTTTTGTTTTTCATTAATCTCATCTTCTAATTTTGATAAATCTAATTTATATTTAGTTATTTTAGTAGTACTAGTTAAATTACTATTATTTATAGTTGTAAGTTCATGACTAATATCATCTATTTTAGCTTTAGTATTAATTAGTTTCTCATTTAAATTAGTTATATCATGAGTCATTAAAGCTATTTCTGTTTTTTCTAATTCTTCATTATATTCTTCATATTTTAAAGCAGTATCTCTTTGACGTTTTAATGGTTCTACTTGAATAGCAAGTTCATTTATAATATCTTCTGCTCTTGTCATATTATCATGTGTTTTATCGAGCTTTCTTAAAGCATCTTCTTTTCTTTTTTTATATTTTAAAACACCTGCTGCTTCTTCAAAAATAATTCTTCTATCAGTTGGTTTAGTACTTAAAATTTCTTCAATTTTACCTTGAGAAATTATATTAAAGCTTTCTTTAGCTATACCACTATCAAGTAATATATCAACTACATCTTTTAATCTACATTTTTCATTATTTAAATAAAACTCATTAGTACCATCATTATATAACTTTCTTTTAATTGAAATAGTATCATTATCTATTTTCAAATATCTATCTTTATTATCAAAAACTAATGTTACTGAAGCACTACCAGCTGCATTTCTTGATTTAGATCCAGAAAATATAACATCTGTCATAGAATTATCACCACGAAGTGACTTTACTGATTGTTCACCTAATACCCATCTTACTGCATCTACAATGTTACTTTTACCAGAACCGTTAGGTCCTACTATTCCGTTAGTACCTTTTGATAATTCTATTTTTATATCATCCGCAAATGATTTAAAGCCATGAGCTCTTATTTCCTTTAAATACATAATTACACCTACTTCAAGTAATTAGATTATATAATAAAATAAAAGAAAAAACAAGATTTGTTTATCTTGTCTTAAGAATTTAAATAAGTTATTTTTAAATAACCATCACCTAAATGTCCAACAGAAGTCCCTGTTGTAGTATTAGGCATTGTATTATTACCAGTAATAGTTTGTGTACTAGTAAATTTTTTACCACTATAATGATATGAACAACTTATATCAGTAGTACCATTACTACATCCTGATTTAGGTGTACTACTAGTTTGCGATGTAACTGCTACACAGCCGGTATGACCAGATATATATGATGAGCCACCACCACCGCTCCATTGACCCCCATAAAGTCGTGAGCCTCCAGCTCCACCATATAATCCACCGCCGCCACCATATGAGCCACCATAAGCTCCTGAATCACATCCACCAGTTCCACCTTTAGCATAAGAACCATTCGTTCCAGGTGTATAAGAAGCCCCATGATTATTTACAATTCCACCAGAAGTTTGAGTACCACCTGTAGAAGTATAAGCCGTATAATTACCATTAGGAATACCTGTAGTTCCACTTAATCCTCCACCATGGCCTGGTGTAACTATATCATAATTATTCCCACCACCACCACCAGCAATCATTATTCTGCTATTTAGTGATTTAGAATCATTCCAAGCACCAGATATTAATCTTAAATCAGTAGCGCCGCCACCAGTCAAAGTACTTGAACAACCAGTTCCACCGCCATTATAACCATTTTGACCACCAACATAAACATAAAAAACTTCACTTTTACTCATGTCAATATTGCCTTTAGTATAGCCACCTTTACCTCCATCATTACCAGAACCTTGAGCTCCCCAAGCCTCTACTTTATAATTACCTGCATGAGGAACTGTAAAAGTTTGTGAACCACCATTATAGGAAAAACACTTTTCATACTTTAATGTTATAGTTTTAGCATTATAAGGGTTTCCAAATTCTACATTATTAGTAACATTACCGACATTATCTTTAATCGGGTATATCCATAAATAATAAGTACCTGGTGTATAATTATTAATATCAGTATTAAATGAAAAGCTACTACCACTTTTGTAAGTTTGAAAACTACCATTTTCAAGTGATGTATTACTTGTTGATAAATAATATTGATATTTGTTTTCATCAGATAGACCAGTACCTGAATCAGAAATACTTATAGTAACAGCAGTCGTTTGAGAGCAATTAGAAGCACTAGTAATTATATCAAGAGTTGGCGCTATTGAATCAAACTTATATGTACCTATAACATAAGGGCTTAAATTTATATTGTCATCATTTATATTTCCATAGTTGTCTTCTATAGGATAAATCCATAAATAATATGTATCATTATCGCCTGTTATTTCAAAAGGAGTTCCACTTACATAATCATTCCATGTACAATCAGTAGGAGAAGAATTGTTTTTTGATAAACAATACTGATATTTATTATTATCTGATAAGCCACTTTCGTCATCACGAACTGTTACTGTTATATTTACACTACTTTTAAAAATACCATCTTTAGGGTCAATAGTTAATATTGGCTTAGTTGCATCAACTAAACTTACTCCTTGAACACTAATTACAACATTGTTATAAATATATGTTAAAACTAGTTTTCCAGTACTTTTATCCCAAGTATAATCAGCGCCCTTAACCACAACTTTTTCAGGAAGTTCATAATTAGAGTTAGCAGTAATTATTAACTCTGCTTTTTCTCCTACTTTTAGACTAGTAATAGTTTTATTTGCCTGAACATTTCTTAACTCATAACTTACACTATATTCACATTCATTAGTTAAAACATTATACTCAAATAAACTACCATTATAACTAACACTAACACTTCTAGAATCAATGTCTTTTATATTTTTAATTTTCGGTAACATTTCATCTTTTATAAATCCCCCTACTACTAGTGATCTATAACTAATACAATAACTATTATTAATTTTTTTTTCAAATTCAAATTCATTTTTACTAACGTAATCACGAGCTGAAGATATTAAAATATCATTTGCTAATTTTTCTAATTTACTATTAGTATCATTAATATTATTTATAATAACTTCTGAAACGATAAAAGCAAGAAATGTTAGTATTATCATAACACCTAGCATTTCTATCAAAGTAAATCCTCTATTTTTCATATATTCACCTACTTTTATTCCTCTTTATTTTCAACTTTTACTAATACTTCTCTAGGTTTTGAACCATTATTTGGACCAATTATTCCACGTTCTTCTAATAAATCTATTACACGAGCTGCTCTATTGTATCCTAATCTAAATCTTCTTTGTAATAAGGATGCTGAAGCTTTTCCTTGTTCAACTACAAATTTTACAATTTCATTATATAGAGGTTCTTCATTAGCATCGTGTTCTTCTACCATAGTAGTAGCGTGCATTTCTTCATCATCCATTAATAATGTTTCATCATAACGAGCTATTTGCTGTTTTATAACATAATCAACTACTCTTTTTATTTCTTCTTCAGAGATAAATGTTCCTTGAACACGCATAGGAGTAGATGAACCCATTGGTGAAAATAACATATCACCTTTACCTAATAGTTTTTCTGCTCCACCTGCATCCAATATTGTTCTAGAGTCTATTTGACTACTAACAGCAAATGAAATACGTGATGGGATATTAGCTTTAACAACACCAGTTATGACATCTGTACTAGGTCTTTGTGTAGCGACAATTAAATGAATACCTGCTGCTCTAGCCATTTGTGTTATACGCATAATACTATCTTCTACTTCTTTAGCCGCAACTAACATTAAGTCTGCAAGTTCATCGATTATAACAACAATATATGGTAATTTAGGTTGTTTTTCTACTTCACTAGCTGTTTCATTATATTTGTCAATATAAGCATTGTATCCAGCAATATTTTTAGTTCCACTTTTTTCAAACAAATCATATCTACGTTCCATTTCAGAAACTATCTTTTTTAAAGCGACATTAGCTCTTTTAGGGTCTGTTACTACTGGCGCCAATAAATGAGGAACTCCATTATACATAGAAAGTTCTACCTTTTTAGGATCAACTAATACAAGTTTTACTTCATCTGGTTTAGTACGCATCAAAATAGAAATAATAAAACTATTAATACATACTGATTTACCAGAACCAGTCGCACCCGCAACTAAAAGATGGGGAGTTTTATTTATTTCAGCATATATTGGTTTACCCATTATATTCTTACCCAATGTAACTAATAATTTACTGCTTTCCATATTAGCAGGTACGGTTTGAAGAATTTCTTTTACACTAACCATTGATATTACTTTATTAGGTATTTCTATTCCTACCGTTCTTTTACCTGGAATTGGAGCTTGAATTCTAACATCTTCAGCTGCTAAAGCTAAAGCAATCTCTTTATTTAAGCTAAGAATTTTACTTAATTTAATCGCACCTTTTATTTCTAACTCGTATTGTGTTACACTAGGACCTATATTAATACCAACTACTTCACTCTCTATTCCAAAGTCTTTAAGTAATTGTATTAATAAACCAGCATTTTCCTTAGCGTGCATTTGATTTTCATTAGTTTTATTTTTAGGAGGATTATTTAGCAAAGTTAAAGGTGGTAGTTTATAACTACTATTAACTATAATATCAGTTTCCTTTACAGGCTCAGATTCTTCCTTTACTTCTTCCTTCTCATCAACATGAACTAATTCGTCATAGCTAGAAACAACAATTTTATTATCATTTTCATATTTTTCTTCTACTTCTTTTATTTCTTGTTTATCTTTTTTCTCTTTATTATGATGTATTACTTTTTTACCTTTTTCTTTTATTTTACCTAATGCATCCATAATTGATACACCAGTAAACATAACAACGCCACAAATTAATAGTACTACTATTACTATATCAGTACCTTTTACATCAAATAATGATATATTTAAAAGTGTAAATAAAGCACCTATGATACCTCCACCTTGAATTATATCAATATTTTTAATTGATAACATAAAATTATCAATCGTTTCTTTTACCATATCGAAACCTTTTAAAGTTGTATCTGTGACATAATTAAGATGTGATAAAACAAGAATACCTATTATAAACACATAAAGTCCAAACAATTTTGAAGTAAAAAAGTTTGGCGCTTCTCTTTTTACCATCATATATATTCCAACTATTAATAACATAGCTAGTAATACATTATACCAAGTACCAACTAAAAATGCCGCAAATGCACTTACCATTTCTCCAACTATTCCAAATCTACCAAAGCCAATTACAGCAAACAAAATTAATATTAAACCACGTAATTCTACTGAATAACTATTCTTTTTTTTAGAAGGTTCTTTTCTTTTTTTCTTTTTAGCCATATTACCCTCCTTTATACTACCTATTTAATTATAGCACAATATCAATTTGTATTTCAATCAAAAACTACTACTAGACAAATATAAAAAAAAAGTTTATAATGTTAGAGTTAAATTTAATGAAAGAAAGGAGAAAAAATTTGAAAACTGTAAAAAATATAGATAATAAAGTTTTTGCTTTAGGTGGTCTATGTGAAGTTGGTAAAAACATGTACTGTATAATGCATGGTGATGAAATAGTTATTACGGATGCTGGTGTTACTTTTCCAGAAGATGACTTACTTGGCGTTGACTATGTAATACCTGATTATACATTCTTAAAAAATAATGAAAGTAAAATTAAAGCTTTATTTATAACACACGGACATGAAGATCATATAGGAGGAATTCCTTATTTGCTTCAAACTGTAAACATACCTTATATATATGCACCTAAACAAGCAGTTGGTCTTATTAAGAAAAAATTAATTGATCGGGAAATTAAATATAATAATTTAATTGCGTATACTGAAGAGACTATCGTAAAGTTTAAGAATATCAAAGTAGAATTTTTTAGAACTACTCACTCTATTCCAGATTCTCATGGTATATGTATTACTACACCTAATGGTATTATAGTTACTACAGGTGACTTTAAATTCGATTTAACACCTATTGGACCATGTGCTAATCTATATAAGATGGCAGAAATAGGTTCGAGAGGAGTAACTCTATTATTAAGTGATAGTACTAATGCTTTGAATAGTGGATTTTCAATGAGTGAATCTAAAGTTGACGAAGCATTGCAAGGAATATTTCTTCGCCATAAAGGTAGAATAATAATTGCTACTTTCGCATCTAATATATATAGATTAAAACATATTGTTGATACTTGCAAAAAAAATAATCGTAAAATTGTTACTTTTGGTAGAAGTATGGAAAACAATATTGAAATTTCTATTGAAGGTGGATATATAAGTAATAAAAGTATTTTTATTGAACCTGAGGAAGCTAAAAAATATCCAAATGATAAAATTTGTATTTTATGTACTGGTACCCAAGGTGAACCACTGGCTGCTCTATCTAGGATTGCTAATGGAACTCATAAGCAAATTAGCTTACAAGACGATGATGTTGTAATATTCTCATCATCTACTATCCCTGGAAATGCCTTAAGTGTTTCTAAAACTATCAATAAGCTATATCTTAGAGGTGTCGAAGTTTATACAAATACTTTACTTAAAGACATTCATACATCTGGTCATGGTTCTGAAGAGGAACTTAAGTTAATGTTAAGATTAATTAATCCAAAGTATTTTATGCCTTTTCATGGCGAATATAGAATGCTAAAAAGACATGCTGATATTGGTGTCCTTTGTGGTATTCCAAAAGAAAATACTTTTGTTTTAGAAAATGGTGATGTCTTATCTATTAATAAAGGTGTAATAAGCAAAGATGATAAAATCCAAGCTGGAGATGTTTATATTGATGGTAATAGAATTGGTGAAGTATCTAGTGCTGTTATGAGAGATAGAAAAGCAATGGCTAATGATGGTATCGTTGTTATAATTTCTAATATAGATATGACTAATTATAAACAATTAAATAAACCAAATGTAATTACTAGAGGTTTTGTTTTAGTTAATGATAATCAAGAAATAATTCAAAAAATAGAAACAATTAGTGGAAATGTTATAAATAATGTTTTAAAAACAAAAGGTGGCTACACAGAAATTAAATCTGAAATCATAAATAAAGTTATTAATTTTGTTTATGAAGAAACTGGTAGAAAACCTATAATTTTACCAATTATTATGGATGTAAAAAATACTGTTAAAAGTGCTTAACAGTATTTTTTTTCTTTACAAATCGTGCTATGTGTCTATCTTCATATGTAGTAACTACTACTTCTGGATCAAACAAAACTATATCTTTTTCTTTGATATTTTCTAATGTTTCCTTTTTTAGCAATAAATAGTCTTTCCCTAAACTATCTTTAATACTACCTGTATAACCATCATATTTTGTTACTATTCCTTCTTTTTTCATATAGTTTTACCTCCTGCTTTAACTAAGGACTTTTTAATTTCATCTATTTCTTTTTTTGCTTTTTCTTTAAAATATTCATCTCTTTCTAAAATTGATTCGATAATAATATTGCCAGCAAAGTCAAACGCTAATAAAAAGTCTTCACCTACATATAATTTTTGAATATTTCCTATATTGTTTTCATCTACTAAAGGTATATCTCCTAAAGAGGTTCCTAATAATAGTCCATTTATAAGATTAAATCTTTGAATTTGCTCGTTTATTTCTGATAAATTTTCGTAACGTACTGCTTTTTTTCTAGAAACTTCATACTTTACAGCTTTTTCAGGTCCTAACTCTATTTTATCATTGTTTTCTAAATAAATTGCATTATTATTTTGTACATCAGAGTAAAAATACTTATAACCTTCTTTTACATTTTCTACATTTAGTAAATTTTTTTCTTTACCTTCCATAACATATCCATCAGATATAACAACATTTTTAATAGGATACTCACTCGTTTTAGTTAATTCTACAAGCTCTTTTGCTACTACTTTAATTGCTTCTATCAAATCGGAAGCTGTTATATTTTCATCTAAACTATATCTTAGTTGATTTAAAAATATTGTATTACCGTTTCTGAACCCACTTACTCTAATTATAAGTTTATTAGTAACAGAATCAGTTAATCTTACATGAAAACCATTTTCATTTTCTAAACAAAAATCAAACAATGTACTACCGGCACCTCCTATTCTCATACAAGCACCTGTTCTTTCACCATAAGTCAAATTAATAGGACTAGTTACATCACCAATATTTGCTTTTATTGTTTTTCCTTTTTTTAATGGTATCTCTTTATCTATATTAGGAACTGTAATATGTTTTCTGCTAAATTGTTTTTTTACTTCTTCAGGAACTATTTTTAATCTCTGCTCTACTGTCAAATGAGCTGCATTAGGACTTGGATTAGAAATAATAAGTTTAGAATCTTCTTTTCCAAGTAAATAATCATATTTTACTGAAGAGCTACCATATGTTCCTATTTCATCAAGAATAGTTGTTAAACTTATATTACTTATTAAACCATTTTTAAGTCTTTCTTCTAGTTTTGGATAAAAACTATAAAAATAGTTAATTAATACCGCAACATCTCTTTCACCAAATGATAAATCAGCGCCTTCTAATAATTTTTCAAAAATATTAGACCAGCCAATAAACTTATATGATTTAAATACATTAAGTAGTTTACTATACATTTCTGAATCATTAAAAATCTTATTTTTTAATACATTTATATCTAATTCTTTCATTAAACCAATAAAAACATCATTAGGTACTTTTTTTGTCTTATAAATAATTTCAGCATTCTCATCTTCTTTATTGCCTAAAAAATCTAATTTCTTATCTAAATATAAAATAGTTAAAATTTGATTTAATTGTTTAGCTTTACTTCTAGCTAAATTGTCTCCACTATAATTTTTAGGATCTCTTTTAAATTTTAGACATTCTATAAGTAAAGATTCATTATTTAATAATTCTAATTGTTCAGTAGATAAATTGCTCTTATCTATCTCACGATTAAGTAATTTAAAAATATCTTCATTATTATATTTTTGGAAAAATTTAGAAATTAAGTAGTTTTTTTCAAAAGCATATTCTAAATTTAACTCACTTTTTACTTTTTTTTGTCTTTCTAATAAGTATTTTTTTCTCAATGATTCTATATATTTATTAGTAATTTCATGTAAAATATTAATATTTTCATTTTCTAATAACCTATTAATAAATACTTCTAAATTAAGATTATGTTCGTTTAACATCTCATTTATATCAATATAGTTATTAATATCAGCTAAAATGCCAATTATTCCATTTACATCTTTATTTTGAATTAAATGTTCTAATTTTGGAAATACGGAAATAACTTCTCTATTTTTAATTCTAAACTCTCTTTGAATAATTGCTTCAACTATGTTATCAACGTCTTTCATTTCTAGTTGATGAGATTTTTCAACATCTATTATTTGTAATAATTTGTTAAATTCATCTTTATCTAAATTTATTATTTGTTTTAGGTTTACGCTTAAATTTCTAATAACACTATATCCTAATTTATTAGAAAGCGCTAAAAGATTATCATAATTTAAATCATTTTCTATAGCTACTTTCTTAATTATTTCAGGATATATTTCTTTAACATTATCTAACCAACCAGCATGGATAAGTTTTAAAGTTATACTATTTATAGTAGATAATAAAGCCATTCTTTTTTTCATATCTTTTATACTTATAATTACATCATATTTATAGTTATCTGAATAAATTGTGCCATCATCTAAAGTGTCTAAAAGACTAATTTTTAAATCTTCATCTTTTAGGCTTGCTATTATTTCTGATTTAAAACCACCATATTCAATAATATTTAAGTACTGTAGTTTTAGATTATCATCATTAAATTGTTCAATCAAGGTAACGATGTTATAATCATTTTTTTCAAGGAAATTTTCTTTATAAAAATCAATAGCTTTTTTTAAATCTGCATCATTATTTATAGTTTTAAAAATATTGGCAAACCGAATTTTATATTCTGGATGTTTTTTCATATACTCTAATTTTAAATCAAAGTCTTCTAAATTAGATACTAATAAAACAAATATGCTTCCTGCATCTAAATAAGATAAATCCGTATTATTAATCCATTCTATTCTTTCTTTATCTGAAGATAGTTTTGCCAAAAAAGAAGAATATACAATTGATGTATCGGGTTCAGCTATTTTTTTTATTACTTCTTTGGCTAAATCAATATTTAAAGAACATATTAAAATTTGCTTTAGTAATCCATCTAATTCATTAAATTCATTATTATATATTTCTTCTGCTTCTTCTTCTTTAAAAATATTTGAACAAAAATTAGAACTTGCTATAAAAGAATAAGTTTCTGCATACGATTCTAAATGATAAAATATATATTTTCTTTCATCAAATGACAATAAATTAGTAAAATCTTTATAATTTTTACTTTCTTTCATTTTTTCTAATACATTATCTATTCTTTGTGTATTCATATAATCACTACCTTCAAATATATTATACCAAAATTCAAAAAAAAAGAATATCATTTTTGACATTCTATGTAATCAACTACTTCTTTAATTGTATTTGAAAAATTATCATAATCGGTGTTAAACCATTTGATATTCATTTGGTTATTAAACCACGTATACTGTCTTTTAGCATATTTTCTACTTCTTTGTTTAATTAAATCAATAGCGTTTTCTAATGATATTTCATTATCAAAATACATAAATAATTCCTTATAACCTATTGGCGTCATAACAGCTTTACTTCTAATATTAGTGTCATATATTTTTTTTGCTTCATCTATTAGACCATTATTTATCATTGCTTCTACTCTTTTATTAATTCGATCATATAAATTATGTCTAGATGTAGTTAAACCAATAAATAATGTAGGATATAATAAAGTATCAGTTTTTTCTTTTTCACTATATTTTTTGTTAGTATTTAATACATAATTTAAAGCTCTAACTAATCTTTTTCTATTATTAACATGTATTTCTATATTGTTATCTAATTCTTTTAACTTATTATATATTTCTTCATTTGTTAAATTATCAAAATCATTATTATTTTTTTCTTCATTAAATTTATAATCATATAATAGTGCTTTTATATATAAACCTGTACCACCTACTACAATTGGTGTTTTATTTTTACCAAATATTTCTTTTATTTTATTTCTACCATCTTTTTGATAATCAAACACTGTATAATCATCAGTTATATCTTTAATATCAAACAAATAATGAGGAATATTTTCTTTTTCTTCTTCTGTTACTTTAGCAGTTGCAACATCAAGATTTCTATAAACTTGTGTACTGTCAGCATTTATAATTTCACCATTAAAGTGTTTTGCTATTTCAATACTTAATTTAGTTTTCCCAGTAGCAGTAGGACCGGTAATTACAATTACTTTATTCATTAATATCTCCTATATACATAGCATCACCAAATGAAAAGAATCTATATTTATTTTGAACAGCTACTTTATAAGCATTAAGAATATTTTCTTTTCCAGCAAGAGCACTTACTAACATTACTAATGTTGATTTAGGTAAATGGAAATTAGTAATTAATGAGTCTATTGCTTTAAATTTATAGCCAGGATATATAAATATATCAGTATTCCCACTACATTCTTTAAATTCGCCATATAATGACATAATTGTTTCTAATGTTCTTGTTGAAGTAGTTCCAACACTAATTATTTTATTATTATTTTTTTTAGCATTATTTAAAATATTTGCAGTTATTTTATTCATTACGTAATATTCACTATGCATTTTATGTTTTGTAACATCTTCTACATTAACTGGTCTAAAAGTACCAAGACCTACATGTAGAGTAACATAAGTAATAATTACACCTTTTTCTTTTATTTTCTCCATCAATTCTTTAGTAAAATGAAGACCTGCAGTTGGAGCAGCTGCACTTCCTATATTCTTAGCATACACAGTTTGATATCTATCTTTATCTTTTAATTTTTCATGAATATATGGTGGTAATGGCATTTCACCTAATTTATCTAATATTTCATATAGAATACCTTCATATATTAATTTAAATATTCTAATTCCTTCATCTTTCACTTCTATACACTCAGCTTTTAAAGCATCAGAAAAATTAATGATAGTACCAACTTTTACTCTTTTAGCAGGTTTAGTTAAACACTCCCATACATTATTTCCTTCATCTTTTAGTAAAAGTAGTTCAATTACTGCATTAGTTTCTTCTTTAACACCTATTATTCTAGCTGGTATTACTTTGGTATCATTTAAAACTAATACATCTCCTTTTTTTAAATAATCAATTATATCAGTAAAGTGTTTATGTTCTATTTCACCTGTCTTTTTATCAAGAACAAGTAATTTTGATGAATCTCTTTGTTTTAAAGGCGTTTGCGCTATTAAATCTTCTGGTAAATAAAAATCAAAATCTTCTGTTTTCATATAATTCTCCTAACCATTTGATATTTTACAACATTTATTTGTAAGTGTAAAGATAAGAATTTAAATCCATAATAATAATGGTGATAGGAGTGTTAATATATATACTCATTTTTACATTTAAAGTTTTAGAAAATGCTTTAGGAACACTTAGAATGATTTTGATTGCTAATGGAAAAAAACAAATAGGAGCTATTCTACAATTAGTCATTTCTCTTATTTGGATTTTATCTACTAGTATGGTAATTACTAATATAATAAAAGATTATTTTAAAATAATTGCTTTCATTCTTGGCTCTTATATTGGTTCATTAGTAGGAAGTATAATTGAAGAAAAATTAGCGCTTGGCGCTAATTTGATAATGGTAATTACTGAAAAATATGCTTCAAATATGATAAGAAGTATTCGAAAAAGAGGATTTGCTTTAACAACTTTTAAAGGTAAAGGAAAAAATGATTTTAAAACGATTTTAATTATAGTTGTTAAAAGGAAATTAAGAAATGAAGTTTTTAATATAGTAAAAAAATATGATAATGAAGCTATGATAATTACTGAAAACGCTAATGCGACTGGTGGATATTATTAAGCTTATAAGCATTGTCTGTAATTATATTAATATTTTTAGTTTTCTTTTTTATTTTATTTAATAAATTATTATCATTTATAGTCCAAATATAATATTCATATTTAGGTATTTTAAAGATTAAACTATATTTCATTAAACAAAAGTCTAATTTACTTTTAAACTTATTAATTATACTTCCAATAATAATACCACATTTTAAATTAGAATTCTTTTTTATATACTTTATTAATTTAGTATTGAAGCTACATAAATATATGTCTAAATTATATTTACTAACTTCATCTATTATTAAATCTGCATCTTTCTTATTAAATTTGTTTTCATATTTAACTTCTAATATTATTCTTTTATTTGTATTAAAAAAAGCTAATATATCTTTTAATCTATAAATATTAGCTTTGTATAAATCCACATATTTTGTTTCATAAATTACTTTTATCTTATTATTTAATATTACAAATGGATTATGATATATAACTAGTTTTTTATCTTTTGTTAATCTTATATCTAATTCAACACCTGCAATATAGCTTTTATTTAAAACAAAATTAATTGCTTCTTTACTATTATCTTTAAAACTATGACTATCTCTAGCACGATGAGAATAAAAATTAATCATTGCTTTTTTTTAATACTTTTACTTTATTGTAATGATTTTTAATGGCTGGATTGTTAAAGAAAGTTGGTACTACCTCTAAACAAGAATTTAACATTTGATTGGAAATATCTTTCATTTCTAAATTATCATTAGTGTGATTTCTATTAAAGAAATCATTTAATTCATTTACATTCATTGTAAACATTAAATCAGTATTTGTTACGTTTAAATAATCGCTAATTTGTTCTAATAGCGCATATTTAACTATTGTATTTTTACAACTAACTATAAAAGAAAAATCAATATTTTCAAAGAAGTTTTTACATTTTTCTTTGATTACTTCATCATTAATAACATTTTTATTTAACAATACTTTAAGCCACTTTAAAACTAAATCACTATTATAATCTTCTAACTTACTATAAGTTATTAATTTAACTTTATTCATAAATATACCTCTATTCTATTATTTCATTATTTTCAAATTTGACATCTAAATATCTTCTACTTGCTAAATAATCACACATATGAACAAATTTTTGATATTTGTTTTTAGGTTTTGGTAAAATAATATCACTGTATGGATTAGTATTCCAAGGACCCATATGTGAAGCAATTAGACTGCTAATAAATTCTACTTCTTCATCATTTAAAGATAGTTTAGTCTTATTATCTTTAATAAAATTAGCCATCAAAACTGGATGCTCAAAAACTGTGTATTTACTAAAATTTAATCCATGCTTAAGTCCATCGTGCAAAACTAAAGCAAAAATCATCATATCTTCTTCATCAGACGTAAAAACACTGGTTACTGCCTCATCATTCATTAAGTCATAAGCGATTTTAACCGCAACTTTAGTATGTCTTACTAAACCGTTTTCACCTAAGGAAAATGAAGGATGGTATTTGCCAGTAGAACTAGCTGCTACCTTAAAAAAATAATCAGGCAACAGATTAACTAGAATATCTAGATTATCTCTATATTTTTTATTCTTAATATATGTGTATTCTTTTTCAAATGTTTTATTCATATCTCACCTATTATATCGACCAAAATATTATTTGATGTATATATATACTTTTTATTTATGTATATATATTCTTTATTTTGTTTTAATTTACCTTCCTTTAATAATTTTTTTATTATTTCTTTTTCTTCTAATTTTTCATTATATTTATTATAAAATTCTTTCTTATTTACTCCTTTTATTTTTCTTAAACCAAGCATTAATTCATTTTCTTTGTTTGTTACTTTTGTCATATTTTCTTCTTCTAATCTATAACAACCTTTTAAATAATTAGTAAGGCTTCTTGTATTAGAATATCTTACATTATTTATATATCCGGATGCCCCTAGTCCAAAACCATAATATTCATTATTGTTCCAATAAGTTAAATTATGTTTAGAAAAATACCATTTTTTAGCAAAATTGCTTATTTCGTAGTGAACAAATCCATGTTTTTTTAAATAAGAGCAAATAAGATTATACATTTTATAATCTAATTCTTCATCTATATTTTTAATTCCTTTTATTTTTAAACAAGTATTATCTTCTATTATTAATGAATAAGTTGAAACATGTTTTATTTTTAGCTTGCTTATTAATTCTAAATCTTTTTTTAACACTTTTAACGTTTCACAAGGAATCGCATATATTAAATCGACATTAATATTGTTTATACTGTATTTATTTAATAACTTTATTTTTTCTTTTACTTCTTTATAATTGCATGTCCTATTCAAAAAGGATAAGTTATTTTTATCAAATGATTCTATTCCTATACTTACTCTATTTATTCCATATTTATTAAATAATCTTATTTTTTCTTCATCTAAACTATCTACATTACATTCGATAGTAAATTCATAATTTTTATCTTTATTTAATATATTAGTTATTGTGAGTAATTTATCTAATTGTTCTAAATCAAGTGACGTAGGTGTTCCACCACCTATATATATTGTTTTTACTACTTCTTCTTTATAATTACTCTCTATTTCGTTTTTTAATTCAAGTAAATACTTATCTACATATTTTTTATCATATATTCTTTTACAAAAATCACAATATGAACATATTGTAGTACAAAAAGGAATATGTATATAAATCGACATATTACCACCTAATAATATTATATATTAAAATAAACGATTTGACAAATCGTTTATAAAGTGGTAATATTATGAAGTTTTCGCTATTTTGAGAGGAGATTGATTACATGGAAAATGAAAACGTTAAAAGATTAATTAATCAGTATTTATGCAATATGAATTTCTTAAGAGATGACAATAACAACTATACAATTTTTATAAACTATAATGAAATTAGTGGTTGTTTATTTCTTCAAGTAATTGATGGTGATAGTTATTCGATGGTTAGTAAAGCAAATAATAGTTTTAAATTAGTATTAAATGCTAAGTGTAATTATTTAGAGGCTATTGAAGCTATAAACTACATCAGAGATAATTTTATAGAAAATCACAGTATAACCATTCCTGAAATAGGACCTATGCCTATAAGAATAAATAACACTAACTATAACTACATTAATTGTCATCATTTAAGAAATACAAGATTTGATTTAATTATTACATTAAAAACTGAAAATTGCTTTGAATGTGCATATATTGCTCAAGAAAAAGCAAAAAGAAAAATCGGAGTAAAAGTTTTAACTAAAAAGCAACCTAAATATGTTTGATATAAAAACATTTAGAGTACATTATAAAAAATAATATGTTAGAAAAAAGGAAAGTATGAATATATAGACTTTCCTTTTTTAGTTGTATTGTATAAATTTGATGATATTTTTAAAGTGCAAAAGAATGTATCCAAAGTGCAAAAATTGCACTTTGAAACAAACAAAAGAACAGCTTATTTAAACTGTTCTTTATTTTCATTTATATTTTCTATTATTTGTTCTATTCTTTTACCATATTCTATAGACTCGTCATAAATAAAAGTAAGTTCTGGAATATGTCTTATTTCAATTCTATCAGCTAACATCTTTCTAATAAATCCACTAGCATTATTTAAAGCTTCTAGCGTCTTTTCTTTTTCTTTTAAAGTCGTAAAATATATTTTAGCAAAGCTTAAATCATTGGTTGTATTAGCCCCTGTTATTGTTACAAATTTTATATCTTCATCTTTTATTTCTGTTGCTAGAATATAGCTTATTTCTTCTACTAGCATATTATTAATTCTTTCTATTTTAACACTCATGTTATCACTCTTTCTATATGAAATTTCTCACATATACATTTTAACATATTTCATATATCTTTGTAAAACAGAAATACTATTATTATCAGGATAAACACATAAGTTTTTAAAACTCATGCGTTTATCCTGAGAACTAAACGTTCTTTACTTCTACCATCTCATAACACTCTAAGATATCTCCAACTTTAATATCATTATAGTTTTCAACAGTAATACCACATTCTAATCCTTTTTTTACCTCTTTTGCAGAATCTTTTTCTCTCTGTAAAGAATTAATAACACCATCATAAATAACAATGCCATCTCTAATTACTCTTACCTTAGCATCTCTTTTAACGATACCATCTGTTACATAGCAACCAGCAATTGTACCAACTTTAGAAAACTTAAATAATTGTCTAACTTCTACTTCACCGATTACTTTTTCTTCATAAGTAGGTTCTAACATACCTTTCATTGCAGCTTCCATATCTTCCATTGCTTTATAAATAATATTGTAAAGTCTAATTTCTACGCCATTTTGCTTAGCATAATCTTTTACGCTATTATTAGGTCTAATATTAAATCCAATAATTATAGCATTAGAAGCTTTCGCTAGGACAACATCACTTTCAGTAATATTCCCTACACTACTTCTGATTACTTTTACCTTTACACCTTCTACATCAATACTCTCTAAAGAGCTTTTTACAGCTTCAGCAGAACCATGAACATCAGATTTAATGATAACATTTATTTCTTTAATGCCATCTTGTATTTTAGCAAATAAATCATCTAATGTAACAGAACTATTCTTTCTATTTTCTTTTTCTTTTTGTTTTTCTTTTCTTTGCATAGCCACATTTTTAGCTTCTTTTTCACTTTCAAAAGCCATAAATTTATCACCAGCAATAGGTACTTCATTGATACCAGTTATTTCAACTGGTGTACTAGGAAGCGCTTCTACTATTTCTTTTCCCATATCATCTTTTAATGTTCTAACTTTACCATAAGTAGTTCCAACAACAATAGGATCTCCAATTCTTAAAGTACCATTTTGAATTAAAACAGTTACCACAGGTCCAACTTGTTTATCAAGTCTTGACTCTATTACAGTTCCAATCGCATATCTATTTGGATTGGCTTTATAATCTTGCATTTCTGCAATGAGTAAAATATTTTCAAGTAATCCATCAATACCAGTTCCTTGTTTAGCAGATATTTTGTTATATAACGTATCTCCACCCCACTCATCTGGAGTAAGTCCATACTCAGTAAGTTCAGTCATTATTCTTTCAACATTTTCACTACCTAAGTCTATCTTGTTAAGTGCCACTATAATTGGTACATTAGCAGCTTTAGCGTGATCTATTACCTCTTTTGTTTGTGGCATAATACCATCATTAGCAGCAATAATAATAACAATAATATCAGTTATTTTTGCCCCACGAGCACGCATTTCTGTGAAAGCAGCATGTCCTGGAGTATCAATAAATGTTATCTTTTTACCATCAAGTTCAACTTGATATGCACTTATTGCTTGCGTAATACCACCAGCTTCAAAATCAGCTACCTTTGTTTTTCTAATACTATCAAGTAAAGTAGTTTTACCATGATCAACATGTCCCATTATTGTAACAACTGGAGGTCTAGTAACTAAATCTGAATCTAAATCTTTTATTTCATATTCTTCAAAATTAGTAACATCGACTGTTTCTTCTCTTTTTAATTCCTTATCATAATCAACTACCAATAACTCAGCATTTTCAAAGCTAATACTAGTATTTAAAGTAGCAATAACTCCTAAATTAAAGAGTTTTTTTACTAATTCCGCACTAGGTACACCAAGACTTTTTGCAAGTTCAGCTATTGTCATATTATCTTTATACAATATAACTTTTTCATCAGTAACAGGCTTATTAGACATCAATTTTTCTTTATGTTTATACATTTCCTTTTTTTCTTTGGCTAATTCTTTTTGGTTTTTCTTGTTTACATAATCATTTTTTTTCTTTAGTTTTTCTTTTTTTACTACATTATCTACTTCTATATCTTTCTTTTCAATTATCTCTTCTACTAAATCTTCTAATTCTTCTGTATTATCGATTGTATTGTCAAGTTCAGTAATAGCAGTATCATCTAATAAATCAGATTCACTAGTTACATCAATGTTAAGCTCCTTACATTTTTTTAATATTTCTTCTACAGTTTTGTTTACATCAATTGCGTATTCTAATACTGTCATCATATTATTCACCTCTTTCTAATAAATTATTTAATTCTATAAATATTTCATCAGGTATTTCTACTTCTAAATATTTATTTAATATTTTTGTTTTTTTAGCTTTTTCAAAAACAGCTTTATCTTTTTTTAAATAAGCACCTCTACCATTAGTCTTACCTTTTAAATCAATTACAATTTCATTCGAAGGAGTTCTAACAATTCTAATTAGTTCCATTTTAGGATACTTTTCTTTAGTAACAACGCAAGTACGCATTGGTATTTTTTTTTGTTTCATTTTATACTCCTTTCTTATTCTATTATATTGATACCCATTTCTTTAGCTTGTTCAAATGTTTTAACATCTATTTTATAATGTGTTAGTTTACTTGCTAATTTAACATTTAAGCCTTTTTTACCAATAGCAAGTGACAAGTTTTCATCATTTACTACAACTAAAGCTTCTTGTTTTTTAGCATCAGTTATGAATACATGGACATCCTTTGCAGGAGCTAAAGCATTTTCTATAAATTTAGCAGGATCTTTGTCGTATTTAACTATATCAACTTTTTCGCCATTTAATTCTCTTAAAATATTAGCGATTCTAGTTCCTTTTTCACCAATACAAGAACCTACTGCATCTACTCTTTCATTTTCTGAATAAACAGCTATTTTTGTTCTATTTCCGGCGTCTCTAGCAACGCTATATACCATGATAATACCATCTGTTATTTCAGGAATTTCTAATTCAAATAATCTTTTTACAAAACCATAATGTTTTCTTGATAAAAGAATAACTGGGCCCTTACTACCACTTTCTACTTTAGTAATATATACTTTTAAGTTAGAACCCATTTTTATTGTTTCCCCAGGTATTATTTCAGATTTAGGAAGTAGTCCTTGTGCTTTTCCAAAATCGATATAATAATTATATGCATCTTCCATACCTACTATTCCTGATACCATTTCATCTTGTTTATCTTGATATTCATCAATAATTATATTTTTTTCTGCTTCTCTCATTTTTTGAATAACTACTTGTTTAGCAGTAGCTGCCGCAACTCTTCCAAATTCTTTTGGATCAACTTCTTTTTCTATAGTTTCGCCATAATTAATACCTGGAACAATCTTTCTTGCATCTTCTAAAGTTAAATTAACTCTATCATCAAACAATAAGTCGCCATCTTCATCTACTTCATCGATATTCATAACTGTTTTAAATGAATACATATGAATATCGCCAGTTTCTCTATCTATGTCAACTCTAACGTTAGGTAATCCTGTTTGTTTTTTATAAGCTGATGTAAGAGCTAATTCCATAGCTTCATATACTGTTTCTTCACTAATTCCTTTTTCTTTATTAAGTATTCTTAATGTTTCTTTGAATTCTTTACCATTCATACTAATTTCCTCTTTCCTTTGAACAAACATCTAAAATATAACTATCTGGGATTGGGTCTTCTTTATCTAATATAGGATTTATTAAATTACTTATTTTGACACAATCTTCTACATCAACATATGGTTCTTTATCAATAATAATTCTTAAGAAATAAATATTTCCTTCTTTTTCATATTTAACTTCATCCAATTTATAACCATTGTCGATTATTACATTTTCTACTAAATTTTTTACCGTTTTTTCTACTTCCATACAATTCCTTTCTAAATAAATGAGTGGGATTATGTCCCACTCATCTGCTTCTTACGTACTGATTATAACACAAAACTATTATATTGTATAGTTTTTTTGCTAATTTTAAACAAAAAAGGTAGAAAATCTACCTAATTAACGCAAGTTAAATATTTATTTTTCTTTTCAACATGTTCGTCATAAGTTTTAGAAAAATATGTTTTTTTATCATTATTATCACAAACGTTTGCTAAAAAGTACAAATAATCTGTTTCTTCTGGATATAAAGCAGCTTCAATAGATTTAACACTTGGCATATTACCAGGTCCTACAGGTAAACCACTATAATAATAAGTGTTATAAGGTGAATCTACTTTTAAGTCAGTACTGCTATAAGTAAGTTTCCATTCATTAGTTGCGTATCCTATAGTTGCACAACTTTGAAGCTTCATATTAGATTCTAACCTATTATAAAACACACTTGCAATTATTTTTCTATCATCATCTAATATAGCTTCATGTTCAATAATACTAGCCATTGTAAGTAATTCATGAACACTATATTCACTATTTTCTATATCAGACTTATATTCAGTTAAAACTTTATCCATTTTATCTAACATTTTATAAGCTATATCTTCTATACTAGCATTTACATAAATTTCATAAGTATCAGGATATAGATAACCTTCTAAAGCATATCTAATACCATCCATTTTAACAGAATCAGTAACAAACCAATACTTTTCTATTACATCATCTATAAATTTAGTATCATTCCAGCCATCTATTAATTCTTTTTCAGTATAATTAGTCTGTTTAGAAACAATAGTTGCTACTTCCTCTAAATGTTTTCCTTCCGGAACAGTGAATGTTACAGTTTCTGCATTATAAATGTTACCTTTCATAAACTTTTTTACAATATCAGATACACTCATTGATTCTGAAAGTTCATACTTTCCTGCTTCTATTTTACTTGGATTAGTCAATTTTATAAAAATTTTATAAAACAATTCAGACTTAATTAAATTATCTTCTTTTAATCTAGAAGCGATTGTTAAATATGTTTCACCCTTTTTAATCTCAAACTCGATAGGAGTTGTATCTCTGCTAACAGCAGTAGTTTCAAGAGTAAACAATGTAAAAAAAGCACCAATTACAATAAAAAGTAATGCGACAATTCCAACTACTATCTTTTTCATACATTAAAAATGAGTATTATTACTCATTATCTCCTTCTACTGCTTTTTTAGCTTCAGCTTGAACTTCTTCTAAGATTGTTTCAATTATTTTCCACTCTTTTTCAGTTTCAATAGGAAGTAAAGTAGTACTTTCTTCTCCTGGTGTATAAATAGATGCATATACTTTAGTGTTTCCACCTTCATCAGTAGTATTATCAGTATATACTATATAATTTTTCTTAGTTTCATCACTTTCAAATGTAAATAATACTTCACATTCAATTTCATTACCATTTTCATCATTAACTTTAAAAGTCATTCTTTCGTTTGTCATTATTTCATTCCTTTCATTTTATCTAAATATGTTTGAAGAATTATATTAGCAGCTAAACTATCTACGTGCTTCTTTCTTTTTTTGCGTGACATATCAGCTTGTAATAAGTAGTTAGTAGCTTCTACTGTTGAAAGCCTCTCATCCTGCATAATAACTTCAATATTTAAATATTTTTCTAATTTTTCTTTGAATTCAAGAGTTACTTTTCCTCTATCACCAATTGTATAGTTCATATTAATAGGTAAACCTAAAATAATCTTTTCTACATTTTCATCATTAACAATTTTTTTTAATGGCTCTAATAAGTTATCATAATTACCATCAAAACGTAGAGTTGTTAAAGTGTTAGCTAATGTTTTAGATTCATCACTTATAGATACTCCTAATGTTCTAGTACCTAAATCTAAACCTAAATATCTCATTTTTCTACAAACTTCTTTAATATTACAGCTAATACTTGATTACGATTAAATTTAGTTAATTTTTTTCTAGCTTCTTTGTGATTAGAAATATAGCCAGGATCTCCGCTTATTAAATAGCCAACTATTTGATTAACTGGATTATACCCACAATCTCCAAGAATCGTAAACACTTCTTTAACAGTGTCTTCGATTAAAGCTTCTTCAAATTTGCCACTATCAAAAATTTTTGTTTCACCCATCATATCACCTACTCATGAATACAATATAATTTTATCATTTATTTATTTTTTTAGCAACCACTAATTAGAGATTATTCACATTTTTATGAAGCGCTCTATTAATACCATTTCCAATTACATCACTCAGTTTATCAATAACAAAATTTATCTCTTTAGGGGTTACCATTAGATTATAACCAATTGGGCTTAACACCTCATATATAAGTTGTTTTATTTCTGATTCATTTAAATTACCAATCATTCCAAGCAAATTCTTTTTATCTTCAATAGTTACATCTATTTGTTCCTTCAAATAATTTATTTTATTTATAGGTATTAATTTGTTAGTTTTATTAATGTTATTTTTCATATATGTAAAATGTTTATGCATGTAGTTTATTGTATCACTTACAATAGTAACTGCATCTACTACCGTTGGAACCCCAATAGCAATAACAGGTATATCTAAAGTTTCTTTGCTAATTTCTTTTCGATTATTTCCTATTCCACTTCCTGGATGAATACCTGCATCAGTCATTTGAATTGTTTTATTTACTCGTTCTATAGACTGACTTGCTAATGCATCTATTACAATTACGAAACTAGGCTTTACCTTATCTACAATTCCTTTTATAATATCACTAGTTTCAATACCGGTACTCCCTTTTACTCCTGGCGATATAGCTCCTACTCTTCTAAAACCGTTTTCAACATTAGCGACATCAAATAAATGATTAGTAACAAGGATATTTTGAATAGTAAGTGGTCCTAGTGCATCAGGAGTTGATGATATATTTCCAAGACCAATTACTAAACAACTATCATCTTCTCTTATTGATAATTTTTTTAATAATTTTCTTAATTCACTACTAAATACTTTTTTTACGGTTTCTTTTTTGTTGTAATCAGTTATATCATCAAATTCAATAGTAGTATAATTGCCTATTTTTTTATTTATTAGTTTATGAGTTTTTTTATCTAAATAAATATTCGTTACTTTAATATTGTCTATTATTTTTTCATTTTTCTTTATATTATTTAAATTAGAAGTTGCTTCTATAGCCAAATCTGTTCTAATCTCGTAATTTTTTAAATCAATTCTATGCATTAATATCACCTATTTTATAATGATTTAAAAATCAAATTATATTCGAAATAGTTAATAACCGTAAAAAAGCCTTTAAAAATAAAGATTTTTATTGATTTTTATAAAGAAATTTGTTAAAATGTTAGTTGTAAGTGAGTTGGAGGTGAATTTATGCCAAATATGAAGAACGCTAAAAAAGCAGTTATAACTACAGCTAAAAGAAAAGAAAGCAATAATAATTTCAAAGCTAGTATGAAAACAGCTATCAAAAATGTTGAAAGAGCTGTATTAAGCAAAGATAAAGAAAAAGCTAATGAAGCTTTAAAAGTCGCAATTAAAAGAATCGATAAAGCTGCTGCTAAAGGTGTTGCACAAAAAAACTTTGTTGCTCGTAATAAATCACGTCTAACAAAAAAAGTTAACGAAATTCAATAGTACCTATCTACATAGGTATTTTTTTGTAAACAAATTTGTTATTTACAATAATTTTAGATGATTTTTCGCTTTTATAGTGTATAATATTAATGGTGATACTAGTGAAGAAATTTCTATCTTTTTTATTTTTATGTGGGCTTTTATTATTAACTTGTGTTTATAAAGACAATATAACTGACTACATATTAATGAAATATGTTAATGAAAAAATGATTGTTGTTTATGAAAATAATCAGTATGCTAAAAGTAATACAATAGATTATCAAGCAACAGATAATTTTTATCCAAAATCAAAAGAAGATATAACTAATATATTCTTCACTGCTTTAAATGGTGGTTGGAACGATGTAACATTTTTTTGTACCAAAAATTATAAAAACTGTTTGGCTGATGTTGAAGATCTTGCTAGTAACAGTATTACTTTTACGAAAATAAATAATTATGTTCATCCATTTAATAGTTATAAAAGAATTGTTTTAAACTATAATAGTTTAGGAAAAGTTACAATATCTATTGAAAGATTATATGATAATAATGATATTACTTTGATAAACGAAAAAGTAAATGAAATAATAAATGAATACATTACTGATGACATGAATGAACGTGAAAAAATTAAAGTTATTCATGATTATATAATAAATAATACTAAATACGATGAAGAAAGTGCTGAAAAAGTAAAGAATAATGTTAAAGAATATGACTTTATTTCTCATAAAGCAACTGGTGCTTTAATTAACGGAAAAGCTATATGTGGTGGTTATAGTGATGCTATGGCGGTATTTTTAAACAAATTAAACATCACTAATTATAAATTAACTAGTGATATGCATGTTTGGAATTACGTTTTATTAAATAATAAATGGTTACATTTAGATTTAACTTGGGATGACCCAGTAACTAATACTAAAGAAGACATGATTATTTATACTTTCTTTTTAGTAACTGATGAAGAATTAAAGAAACTTGATACTAATGAGCACAATTACTATTAAACTCTTTATTTAATGGTAAATTAATTACGACTTTGGTACCTTTACCATATTCTGAAAAATATTTAATAGTTCCATTATGGGAAGCAATTATTTCAAAAGACATGGATACTCCTAAACCAGTACCATGTTTTTTTGTAGTAAAAAATGGTTCAGAAATTTTTTTTAAATTTTCCTCTTCTATACCAGTACCATTATCTTCAACTACAATTTCAATATAATCTTTTTTTAAAACTGAACTTAAATTTATCTGTGGATATTTAACATCCTTCATTGCTTCTATACTATTCTTTATTAAATTAATCATAACTTGACATAGTCTATTGTAGTCACCATCTATATAAACTTCTTCATCTAATATATTGCTTTCTAATTCTATGTTTTTATCTTTTAATAAAAGATGTAAATTATCAAGTACTTCTTCTAACAAATAATTTATATCTAATATATCTTTTTCTATTTTTATTTTAGTAAAACTAAGAAAATCTTGTAATAATATAAGAGTTCTATCTATTTCTTCTTTTAAAATAGGTACATACTTCCTAGCATGTTCTACATTATTTACATCAAACATATCTAGATATCCTTTACAAACAGCTAATGGATTTTTTATTTCATGAGTTATTTTAAATAAAGATTTTCTTATTTGTTTTTCTTCTATTAATTCTTTTACAGTCATATGATATTTAATTGTTCTTCTTGCCTTTTCTAAAATAACTTTAACAATTAAAAGCATTAATAAAAATGATAGTATTTGTACTGTAATCATTTGTAAAGTCATAGTTTTGTAAAAGTCACTCACAAATATAAGGCTATTTATTAATGAATAGAAAAAAGCAAATATTTCATTAGTCTTATCAGTTTTTATTTTTTTTATAATAAAATAAACAACCATATAACTAAAGTATTCAACAAATAATAGTATTACATTTAAATTTAAATCACTATGTTGATAAAAAATAATATATAAAGATATAACTAAAACTGAAGCATACTTTTTATTATAATACGCTATTAATAATGGTATATTAACTAATAATACTGGTTTTATATACATCATAGTATGTCCAAATCTAATAACAAAATAGCATGATGTAATTAAACAAATTTCTAGAATTATACCACTTTCGTCTCTATCTACATTTTTATTGTATGCTACAAAAAAAAGATACATTAAAATAGGAGAAATAATATATATACTATCTAATAAAATATTTTCATAAACTGTCACTTTTTATCACCAATATTAGTATATAATCACATTTTGTCGAATTTTGTCGAAAAAAAAGAAACCAATTAAGTTTCTATAAGTTTACATTATGATATACTTGTCTTACATCTTCTATATCATCTAACATTGCAAGTAATTTATTAAAATATTCTAAATCTTCACCGCTTAAAGTTACTTTATCTTTAGGAATCATTACAATATCTGAGGCATCAAATGTAACATTAGGTATTTTATTTGTTATTGCTTCTTTTATTTCATAAAGTGATGTGGGGTTACCATATATAACAATGTTATCCTCATCTTTTTCTATATCGTCTATTTCTATATCACTTTCAATCATTAAATCAATTGTTTCTTCTTCTGTTAAACCTTTAAAACTAACAATACATAAATTATCATACATATAGCTTACACTACCACTAACACCCATTTTACTATTAGTTTTATTTAAAGCTGCTCTTATACTACTTACAGAACGATTAACATTATCAGTTAAACAATCAACTATTAAAGTAGATCCACCTGGCCCAAATAATTCATATCTAGTTGATTCATATGATTCATCTACTCCACTGTTTACTTTATCAATTGCTCTTTTGATAATATCTGATGGAACTTGTTCATCTTTAGCTTTCTCAACTAATCTTTTTAATGTTAAATTGCTTTCTAGTTCAACTCCACCATTTTTAGCAGCTTGATATATTTCTCTCGCATACATTGAATATAATTTTGCTTTAGCAGCTCCTGTTTTTTGAATACTTGCTTTTCTTACTTCATAAGCTCTTCCCATAAAATCACTCTTTCCATTTAATATTATATATAATTATAATAAATTTGTAAATTATTTTAATAAAAAAAGAGTTATAAACTCTATTTTAAATAATCTTTAGCTAATTCATAATACTGAAATGCTGAAACTAAGGAAAGAACAGTCGCTACTATTAAAAGAAAATCAGAAACTCTTAAATTAAGTAGTTCAAAAGGTAAATTGTAAAATAATGTTAAAATAATTCCAACCATTAGAAGGAAAGCTTTAACTTTACCTGTCTTTATAGCCGCAACTACTACGCCTTTATTTCCAACAATCATTTTCATTGAATTAACAACACTGTCTCTTATTATAATAACAACTGGAATAATTGGATGAACAAATCCATATGCGCTTAGTATAACAAGTACAGAGTTAACTAATATTTTATCAGCTATACTATCCATCATTTTACCATAGTCAGTTATTAAATCTCTTTTACGAGCAATATAACCATCTAGAAAGTCCGTAATAGACGCTATTACAAAAAGAACGCCTGCTATAATATATTTAGTATCTATAACAATAGTTTCATTAACAAAGATCTTTGGTAAGCTTATTCCCATAGCATCAAATGGAAAAAGCAAAAGCATTATTATAATTATTGCAATAACTATTCTTGATAAAGTAAGTTTATTTGGTAAATTCATAAGCCCTCCTAATATAGATAGCTTCAATTGGTTTATCGTTTTTATCATTTTTTCCTAAAGCATTATAGACAAAATAACCAATTACAAAAACTATAATTACAATTAATACATATATTAGAGGTACAAAATTATAATTCTTTTTAGTACTTACTGTATAAGGAGAAAATATTCTTTTTTCTTCTTCTTTTTTTACATTATGTTTTTGCGCTTCTTTTATATCTTTAATTGATATTTTAGATGTGTAATCAAATAAAAATTCGTTAAATTCATTTACCATATCTTCATATTTTAAGCCTAAGTATTTTGAATAATCACGAATAAAGTATTTCAAATAAAAAACATCTTTAAAAGCTTCTATGTTTCCAGCTTCTATATTTTCTATTTGGGATGGTCTAAGTTTTAAATCTTCTGCGGCCTCTTCTAAAGAAATCCCCATACTTTCTCTGGTTTCTTTTAATTTGTCGCCTATCTCTTTCATTCTTCACCACCTTAAAAAAACAAAATAATATTTTATAAGCCATGTTCTGTCCCTATTTCTAGGTGGCAAACATTTATCTATTACCGAAGTAATCCCATAGACGGTTCATTTCCCATCTATTAGGTTCCCCTACCTAATTTGGGTTTCTCGCTCATGGGGTTTATCACGTTCCACTTTCTTAGTTTCCCAAGAACTCGTCTCTTTGACACTTTATGCTTATAATCATGCTTTAAAGTTTAGATTAATCAGCGCCGTTAGTATAAACTACCATAGGTTATTTTTTCCCTATGCATGAACACTACTACCATTTCAGGATAGTGCGAGCATGGACTTTCCTCTATATTACTAGAATACAGCGTTTGCCAAAATATTATTCCTTACCATATATTATTTTTTCTAAATTAGAAAGACGTCTTAAAACATCAGCATTACTACTACCAACGTTAGTTTCACTAGTAGAAGCTACATCAAGTTTAGTCTTTAGTAATCTTATTTCTTGTTTAAGACGCATGTTATCATTTAAAAGATCATTCTTTTCTGCTTCTAACTCATTAACAATGTTAGCCCATTCTTCGTAATCTCTAATAACAATATCTAAAAACTTATCAACTTCCTGTGGTCTAAACCCACGTGTATCAATTTTAAAATTTTTTTCTAAAATATCTTTTACAGTTAAAAGAATCCTTTCTTGATACATACTAGCCACCCTTTCTTCTTTACATTATTAATTATATAAAATTATCAAGTGTTTGTCAATTATAACAAAAGCCACAATATTTCTATCATGGCTATATTTTATTTTTTCTTTATTACAAATTGTTTTTGTTCTTCAGTTGCTTTAAAATAATTATCATTAATACTATTTAATTCAGGTAAGACTAATAAACCGTTCATTGTTTCATGATTATATTCTGTTACTGTAGTAGGTATTCCTATTATTTCAACATGTAAACCATTTTCATCTATAAATAATGGTTTTAATAAAGCCATACCAGCTTTACCTTGTTCTTTTATTATTTCCATATCTTTTTTAAAAAATATAGCATTATCTACGATACGACATACACCATAATCGTGTAAAATTTTTAAAGCCTCATCACTTATTTCTGTCACCATTTGTGTTTTTACATATGGCGTAATATTATATAAAATATTATTATCTTCGCTATCAAATGGCATTACATATAAGTTTTTACGATTACAATATAAATATGTATAATCTCCTTCTAGTTGTTCTCCATCTTCATAAATAGCTGATTCTATTTGTCTTTTTTCATCTGTTCTTTTTAACCCTTCTATTTCTGGTAAATAACTAACATACCATTTTTCTATTTTACCATCATCACTTACATATTTATGCTCATATAATTGATATTCAGGACTAGAGTAATCAACTTTAAACATGTCTATTAATTCTACTTGTGTTTCTTCTTGTACTAGTTGTTCTTCACCTTTGACAATTACTGGATTACACCCCATTAAAGTAAGTGCTAAAAAGCCAGCAAAAACTCTATTTTTTATTTTTTTTCTCTTTTCCATAAAATCCCCTTCTTCTTTAAATTGATACCTATAATAATACTTTTTTTACTTTTTGTCAAATTTACACCAACTTTTTATATTAATTTTAAACAAATAAAAACTACTTATTTTTCTCAATGAAACAAGTAGCCCTTTTTATATATTTAACATCATCAATCATACTTTCAAATACACTATCTAAATGATGTTTCATAAGTCACCTCTTATATAATCTAACACAAATAATAACGCCTGTGTTGTAAATCGACAAAACTAGTCTTTCTTTTTCCTATACTTTACACATTACAAATTTATTACAAAATAGTAATAGATAAAACATAATATTTAGTGTATAATTAATATGGTGGTTAGATTGAATTATCCAAACAAAATAAAGAAAAATAATATTAAGGAAACTAATTATGGAAATAGAGGAATGAGTTTAGAGAGTGAATTAAATAGTTCGAATGAATATTATTTAATAAATGATATTGCTATTATTCATAAAAAGCCTACTCCTATTACTATAACTAAAGTAAACTACAAATCAAGAATGGATGCGGTAATAACTGAAGCTTTCTTTAAAATACCATCAACTACCGATTACAATGGTATATATAAAGGAAAATATATTGACTTTGAAGCTAAAGAAACTAAAAGTTCTACTTCATTTAACTTAAATAACATCCATGCTCATCAAATAGAACATTTAAAAAAAATAGTTACTCATGGCGGTATTGGTTTTTTAATAATTAGATTTACTGTTTTAAATAAAACATTTCTAATTGAAATAGATAAAGTACTAGATTATATTAATAGTCATAACAGAAAATCTATACCACTTGACTATATAGAAAATTTTGGTTATATTATAAGAGATAAATATAATCCAGTTATTGACTATCTAGAAATCATAGATAAATTTATCTTAAAGGAGAATGATTATGTCAAAGAATAAAAAGAAAAAATCAAAAAATAAGGTAAATAAAAATACCCAAAAAAATGTAAGAAAAAATCAATTTGATATTAACAAATTCATAAAAGACAATAAAGATTCATTAATAATGATTCTAATAAGTATTATTATACTTGTAGTGGCGTCATTTGTAATTGGATTTTTATTTTCATTCATATTAGTCGCTATTACTGATACTATAATTTGGCTACTAATGCATAGAAAAAAGAAAAAAGGTAAGAAAAAATATTCTGTATGGCAAGTAATTTTAACAATTATTTTCTCTTTTGGAACACTAGTGTTATTAATGATTGCTGCATTCTTTATCTATATTGCTAAAACAGCACCTGATTTTGATCCATCGCTTCTATATTCAAAGGAAGCATCTATCATTTATGATAAAAATGGTGAAATTGTCCGTAAGGTTGGTGCTCAATTAAGAGAGACAATTACTTATGATGATTTGCCACAAGTCTTAATTGACGCAATTATCGCAACTGAAGATTCAAGATTTTTCCAACATAATGGATTTGACTTACCACGTTTCTTAAAAGCGTCATTTGGCCAAGTATTAGGTAAAGCTGGGGCTGGTGGTGCATCTACCTTAACCATGCAATTATCTAAAAACATCTATACTTCAACTGAAGATGAAGGAATAAAAGGAATTATTAGAAAATTCACTGATATATATATGTCTATTTTCAAAATAGAGAAAAAATATACAAAACAAGAGATATTAGAATTTTATTTAAACTACAACTATTTAGGAGCTGGTTCTAGAGGTGGAGCTTACGGAGTTGAGCAAGCTTGTCAAACTTACTTTGGAAAAAGTGTTAAAGACATTAATCTTGCTGAAGCTTCTTTAATTGCTGGATTGTTTAATGCTCCAAGAAGATTAGACCCATTAGTTAATCCTGAAGGCGCTACTAAAAGAAGAAGTACTGTTTTATATCTAATGGAATTACATGGTTATATATCTCATGAAGAAAAAGAAATAGCTGATTCTATTAGTGTTGAAAGTCTTTTAACAAAAGATTATCAAACAGAATCATATCAAAACTTTATAGATACTGTAGCTGCCGAAGTTATTAAAAAGACTGGGAAAGACCCTTATACAGTACCTATGGAAATATATACAACTTTAGATACAGCAAAACAAAAACATATAGATTCAATTATGAGTGGCGAAACATTTAATTGGGAAAATGATGCTGTTCAAGCTGGTATAGCTGTTCTTGATACTAAAACAGGCGCTATTGTTGCCATTGGTGGTAATCGTGAACAAACTGGCGAAAAAAACTATAATTACGCAACTGACATAAAGAAACAAATTGGTTCTACTGCTAAACCACTTTATGATTACGGTCCTGCTATTGAATATAACAACTTTAGTACTTATACTTTAATAGCCGATGAACCTTATTCTTATTCTTCAGGTCAAACAATAAATAATTGGGATGGTGCATTTCAAGGACTAATTACAATGCGTTATGCTCTTATGGGTTCAAGAAACATTCCTGCTCTTAAGACATTCAAAAGTGTTGATAACAGTAAAATTAAAGAATTTGTTACTAATTTGGGATTAAGTCCTGAAATAGAAAGTAACAAAATTCATGAAGCTCATTCTATTGGTGGTTATAATGGAGAAAGTCCTGTTACACTAGCCGCTGCTTATGCTGCTTTTGGAAATAAAGGTGTCTATAATGCTCCTTATAGTTTTACTAAAGTAGTATTTAGAGATACTAAAGAAGTTTATGAAAATAAAGTAACACCTGTTAAAGCAATGAACGAAGATACTGCTTATATGATAACTAGTATGCTTCTTGATACTGGTCCTATTGCTATTGGATACAATTACTCAAAAATTAATGATGCTTCTGTTGCTATTAAAACAGGTACAACTAACTTTGCAATTGATACATGGGATAGATACACTAACCTAGCTCCTACAGCTATTAATGATTTATGGGTTGCGGGATATGATCCAGAATATACTGTTACTGTTTGGTATGGATATGATGGTCTTACAAAAGAACACGTTGATAATGGTTATTATACAAAATTACCTACTAGTGTTCATGGTAGATTATTTAATGCAGTTGGTCTTGGTGTATTTACTGATTCATCTAGATTTACACAACCAAGTAATGTTAAAAGTGTCACTGTAGAAAGAGATACTTACCCTGCTTCATTACCAAGTGAATTTACACCAAGTGATATGACAATAGTAGAACTATTTAAAGAAGGTACTGAGCCTACTGAAGTATCTAAGAGATTTAGCATTTTAAATGATGTTACTAACTTAAGTAGTAAAATAAATAAAAATGTTTTAACTTTAGTTTGGGAAGGTATTAAAGAGCCTGATGCTCTAAATAGAGATAAAATTAGAGAATACTTTAAACCTGTATTTACTAATCAAGGATATTTAGAAGCTAAAGTAGATGATATACTAACTTATAATAAAAAACAACTAGGTTCTGTTGTTTACAATGTTTACTATAAAGATGGCAAAGGTGATTTAGTATTAATTGATACAACTGATAAAACTACTATTGATATAAATTTATCAGGAAAATCTAAAGCAATTACTTATGTTGTTAAAGCTTCTTACACTGTATTCAAAGCTAATCAAAGTAAAGGTGTAGAAATAACAGTCGATTTAAAAGATGTTAAAGATTTAATAACAGCAACTTTAAATGATGATGAAATAGTAGAATTAAATGTTGGTGACGAATATAAAGAGCTAATTAATCCTATTATCGTTACAGAAAACTTAATTGATGTTACTAAAAATGCTACTATAGTTAAGGTAATTAAAGATAAAACTGGCAATGAAGTTAAAGAAATTAAGACTGATAATGAGAATACATATACAATTACTTATAGTATCAAATATAAAGATTTTGCTGATAAGATAACTCAAACAGTTAAAATAACTAAAAAAACAGATTAATCTCTGTTTTTTTTATATCTATCTATGGTTGCGAATTACAACAATGCCAGAACCACCAGCTCCACCTCCACTTTGGGCTGTTGAGCCTCCACCTCCACCTCCAGTGTTAGCGGTTCCAGCTCCACCATTTCCTCCTGTTCCACCACCGCCTGAGCCACCAGCGATTATGGTAGTAGTGTTACCCCTTTCAGCGCCACTTCCACCACCTGAGTATAAATCACCAGTAGATTCCCCAAATTCACGAGTAGTAGTACCTTGTCCAATTCCACGACGACCTGATTCAGCCCAAGTATAAGCAGCATTCCCTCCATTACTGCCACCTTTTAAAGCGTCACCAGCTCTATTATAGTAACCACTCATACCACCGCCTGAGCCACCATTACCACCATTACCAGCCGCTGTTTCAACTGGTATTGTTGATGTCCCCCCAGCAGCACGCACTGAACTAAAACTGCTTGTTCCTCCTGTTCCACCTGTGTTACTAGAATTATTAGTTCCACCTGCACCAATTACAACACTATATGATGTTGCACTGAATACTGTAAATCCCTTTGAAGTGGTCGTATAACCGCCCCCTCCGCCTCCACCTCCACGGTCGCTAGCAGCATAAGTTCCAGCTCCTCCGCCTCCTACTGCGAATACGTCAAGACTAGCATTATAATTAGCTACAAATGTTCCACTTGTATAGAACTTAATTCGCCAATTTCCATTTCCATCATGAATTACATTTTTACTTCCTGTATAACTAAATAAGTTTTTCCATACAGCATATAAAGTAGTATTTGAACCATTATTTATATTAGTAACACTTTGACCATTAGTATATGTTGCTGCTGATGCACTACTACTTGTA
>JALELF010000063.1 GCA_022771715.1 Bacillota bacterium | reverse complement strand
AGAAGAATAGCTTTCATAATCCTTACGAGGCTTTTTTTGCTCTCTTTCAATATTTAAAATATTAATAGTATAATCTTTATATTTAGTAATTAAATCATAGAAATCTTTATCATAAACTATAGCCCATTTAACCAAATTATCATAAACTTCACTAGCTTTTAATCTGCTAATGTAATTTTTAGAAATATTTTTTAACTTATCAATATCAAACAAAGAACCACTAGCACTCATCTTTTTAAAATCAAATTTAAAATCATCTATAGTTTTATCAGGATTAGCACTATACCATGCTTCAAAGTTTGAATTAGCAATTGTCATTAAATATAACTTAACCGCATCAACTGGAATACCAAGTTCACTATAATAACTAACAGCAGCTTCAGGATCTTTTCTTTTTGATAACTTTCTTCTTGTTCCATCTTCATCTATTTTCATTACTAAACCTAAATGAGCATATTTAGGTACTTTAAAACCAAAAACTTTGAATAATTGTAAATGAACAGGAACTGAAGAAACCCATTCTTCACCTCTTAATACATGAGTTGTATGCATTAAATGATCATCAACAACGTGTGCAAAATGATAAAGAGGAAGTCCATCACTTTTTATTAAAACAATATCTAAATCATTTTCAGGAAATTCGATTTGACCTCTAACTAAATCATTAAATACAACTTTATTTTCAAAATTACCAGGTGATTTAAATCTAATAATATATTTTTCACCATTTTTGATTCTTCTAATTCTTTCTTCGTTACTTAAATCACGACACTTAGCCCAATGTCCATAATAACCTATTCTTTCCTTACTAGCTTCTTGTATAACTCTTATATTTTCGATTTCTTCTTCCGAGCAAAAACAAGGATAAGCATAACCATTTTCTATTAAATATTTGGCATATGTTTCATAGATTTCTTTTCTTTCACTTTGAATATATGGCCCATAAGCACCAATCTGCTTAGTTTCACTTATTACACCTTCATCTATTTCAATTTCAAAATTTTTTAAATCATCTACTATACCTTTAATACCATTCTCTACACTTCTTTTTTGATCAGTATCTTCAATTCTAAGATAAAAAACACCATCAGTTTCTTTAGGAACTTTTTTTTCAATCAAAGTTGTAAGTAAACTTCCCATATGAACAAAACCAGTAGGACTAGGAGCAAATCTTGATACCACAGCACCCTCTTTTAAATTTCTTTCAGGATACATTTTCTCATAATCTTCAATTGTTTTAGTCACATTAGGAAATATTAAATCAGCTAAATCTTTATTTGTCATATTAATCACTCATTTCTCCTATGAATTATAACACACTAAAAAAGAATAGTAAACCACTATTCTTCAATTACTGGCATAAATGTAGACATAATTTCATTAACTAACTCACTAAGAGTAGAATTATCAAATAATGCTTCTTCAATAGAATTAATGTCTTTTTCACTTAAATCTTCATAATTAACTTTTTTAGTCATATTAGGTAGTTCTAGGTTTATGTTGGTATCTGTTTTTCTATCTAAACTAAATGTTATACTATTTCCATCTCTACTAAAAACTAGTTTATAAATATTATCTCTAACTTTAAATGAACCATTAGTTTTATCATTAATAATAAAGTCAAAACCTTCTGATGTTTTAGTCATTTCTAATTTAAATTCTTCATCACTTACAATGCATAAATCAATTTTTACTATAGAGTTATCAGTTAATCTAGAATACAAATTAACACTTAATTCATCAAAAGAATCAAATAAAGAATATAAAGCAATACTAGCTTCATCTTTTTCTATATTAGCCATTTCAGAAATAATAGAAATAATTTTTTCATTATTTTTTAAACTATTTAATAATTCACTATAGTTATCACTATTTATTTTAAATATTGATTTGGTAACAAATTCATTTTTGTTATTTACATTAATACTTTCTATACTACGACTTAAATAATTAGAATTTAAGTTATTTTTAATTTCTTTTTTTACTTCTTCTATTAAAGTATTAATATCAGAATAACTATCCATACTAATGTTTTCTTCTAAAGGTACTACTATATATTTGTCAAAAATACCATTTAAATAGAAACTAGCAACATTACCATCTAAATAAAAATCAACGTCTAATAATTCATCACCTTTATATAAAGGGACAATTTTTAAATGTTCTTTCTTATTAGAAACCTCACTTATTATATTAAATGTCATGTCATTAACTATATTTAATATTTTATCGTCTTCAGCATCACTACAGTTAATACTAAAAGATAGATTTTCTCTCACATTATCTATAGCACTATTTTCTAAAGTAAGTTTATTTAAAGCACTAGTAAATATTTTATCAGGTGAAGTTTTAGTATAAAAATAGAAAACAACACCAGCTACACCAACTAATATTAAAGCAATTATTACTAAAACTAAAGGTAATTTTGATTTTTTCTTTTCCTTTATCTTAGTAGCTTCTACTATAACTTCTTTTTTATTTGTTTCTTCTTTAGGTTCAGTAGCAATAGGTTCAACGTTTAAAGCTTCTGGCTCAATATCTACAGTTTCAACTTTGCTTGATACATCAACTATATCATTTTCTTTATTTTCAGAAACAATACTACTTTGCACATTTTCTTTTTGATTATCATTCTTTTTAGCTTCTAAACCAAATGGATCATCACCAAAAATATTATAACTTTCTGAAGGAATTTCTTCATTTTTAACTTCACTTTTTATTTCAGCTTTATCCTCACTTGTTATAAATCTATTAGTTCTATTAGTTTCAACATAATCATTAGTTAAATCATTTAAATCATGAATAACTTCTGAATTACTATCTTTAACTAATGAATCATTAGCAAATATATCTAATTCATTTGTTTCTTGATTTAAGTCTTTATTAATATCTTCTGGTTCTGGTTTAACTTCTACTTCTTCAGTAATATTTTCATAAGACTCAAATAAGTTATCATTTGGTATTATTTCAGTAGCTTTCTTATTATAATCATCTACTATAGATGTAACATTACTATCTGAACTAACAGGTTTAGGCTGTAAATCATTTAACGCATCGCCAAAAATATCATCACTAACTTTTACTGGTTCTACCTCTACTGGTTTTTCTTCTTCTTTTTGATTCATTCTATCTATTTCAACTTGTGATAATTCTGAATCATCATATATTACTTCATTATCTTGTCTTAGTGCGACTATTGCTTTTCCGCAACCACGACAAAAATGTTCTAATGGATCTATTGGGGTTCCACATCTTTTACATCTCATACGAATTCTCCTATCTTCACTTTAAGTATACCATAGACGTATTACTTTTTCTACATAATTATATGTAAAAACGTAAAAAAAAGAATTTTTTTACTATTTTTTGATACTTGATACTGTATCAAACACATATTTTTTTACTTCTTCATAATTCATATTTAAAGATATAGATAATTCATTATATAAATATTTTTCAGCTTTATCAAAATAGAAATTATCTTTATCACTTATTTTTTTATTATTTTTTAATCTATTATCATTTCTCAAATAAGTTGTTTTAATTATTTTAACTAAATCTAATAGTTTATTAGAACGAATTAATTCTTTATATGTATTTTCTATTAATCTATCATTATTATTAATAACTTCTACATTAACGATATCGTTTATTAGATTTATTGCTTCTTCTTTACTAATTATACTTCTTAAATATCCAAAATCGTTAGTAATAGGAACACTTAATTTCAAAGTATTATCGTCTATTAGTCTTAATGTATAATATTTTTCATCTTTGATACCTATTATTTGACAGACATCTCTTTTATAAACAACATAATCATTTATTTTAAACATCATTTACCTCCAAAAAAAGTAGCTATTTAACTGGACTTACGCTCGTTAATAGCTACTCGTTATACTTAAATTGTATCACTTTTTTTGAAATGATGTAAGAATTTTTAGTCAATTTTTATTAATCCATAGTTAGTGCTTCCACAACCTAATTCTTCTAAACTATACACTGTATGAATAACGTGTTTTTCTTCCATTCTTTGTATTAAAGATTCTTTTTTAGAGTCACTAGAATTAATGATAAAATCATAACTACATTTATCTAATGCGACTGGATCTAAGCCTGCTAATATGCCAATATCTGCCATTTCTGGATCTTTAGGATTTGAATCACAATCACAATCGATTGATAGATTATTTAAAACATTTATATAAGCTAAGTTTTCTGGTTTAAAATGACCTTCATAGTTAACAGGAAGTTCTACTTCACCTTCACTATCCATAATATCAACATTAGCAATATCTAAAAAGCCATGAGCTTTAACTGTTTCTAAATGGTCAGCAGTATTCATTCTTTTGCTGGGATAAGCTGTATTGCATTCAACAATAGTACCATTTAATTTATTAACTAACCCTTTTATTAAATCTGGTTTTAAATAGTTATGACCACCTAATTCTCCAGTAGAAATTTTAATAGTTACTCTACCTTTTAATTCTGTATTTAAATGTTAATATATTTTTAGTAATCTTTCTGCATTTATTTCTTTAGTGTAATATACTTTTGATTTTTTCATTTATTTTATCATTTCATTAACTAAAAAGATTAAGCAACCTTAATCTTCATTTTCTAATTTGTTTAAAACTTCTTTTGTAACATTAATAGCTTTTTCTTTAACAGAAAGAGCAAGTTCTTCCAAAACAGGAGTACCTTTTTCTTTAACATAACTAACTAATTCAGAAGCCATATCTTGAATTTGATTAGCTTTTCTTTTAGCAATTTTTAAAACTTTTTCTTTATCTAAATCAGCAAGTTCATTTTTAATTTCAGTTATTTTGCATTCAACTTCATTTCTTACTTCGTCTACATCAACTTCTTTTAACTTGCAAATTAATTCATCCATTTTAAGTTTTAATTCTTTTCTAGTTTCACTTCCTTTTTTAGGTGCAAACAAAACTCCTAAACCTGCACCAACTAAAGCACCAGCTAAAAACTTTCCAAATCCTTTTTTCTTTTTACTCATCTTCATCTTCCTCTTTTCTTTTTTTCTTTTTAAATATATTAGCAATCTTATTTACAGCAAAGTCAGTAATACGATCACTAAAAAGTGCTAAAGTATCAGTTGTAGTATCAATAATGTTAAAAACACCATCTAATTTACCTACTTTACGATTAACATCATCAACTACTTTGTCTACTTTTCCCAATGTCTTTATAAGTCTAATTACAAAGACAATAAGCACTACTATTAGTATAGCAAGTAAAACATATAATATTACAGGTAAAACACTTTTAAACGTTTCCATCTTCATCATCCTTTTCATACATAGAATCTATCAAATTAAATAAATCACTACTTGTCATGTCTAAGTCTTCTTCATCTAAACTATTTAAAGCATCTAAAGTCATATTATCTTCTATTTCTTCTTTATTAGGTTTATATTCTTCAATTATTTTATTTTCTAATCTTTCTACTGGCTCTACTTCATCTATTTTATCAAATAATTCTTCTGTTTTTGTATTAGTATTTGTTACTTCTGGTATTTCTTTTTCCATATAAATAGGGTCATCATTAAATAGGGAATTTTCTAATTCATCTTCTAATGTTCCATAAGCTTTCTTTCTAACTTCATCTAAAGTTACGCTTCTATTTACTTTACGATAATCACTACGAGAAGGACTGTTTTTATTAACTATATCATCAGAGTTATAATTTTTATCTAATACTCCATACACTGGAGATATTATTGGTGAAGGTGTAAATTTTTTAACCTCTTTTGGTTCTTTTACTTTAACTCCATAAGCTTCTCTTTTAGGAATCTCTTTTTTTACTTCTTCTTTTTTAGGCACTAGTTCTTCAAAGTCTTTATCATCAAAATAAACAGGAAAAACAAATTTTTCATCTTTTTCTGGTTCTTTTTTTACTTCTTCTTTTTCCTCTACTTTTACTTCTTCAAGCTCTTTAGGCGCTACTATCTCTACCTGCCTAACTTCTTTCTTTACTTCTGACTCTTCTACTTCCTCTGTAAATATATTTTTGAATTTATCAAATAATCCCATATTGGCACCTCTATTCCTCTTTGTACTCTAAAAATTTATTAGTTGTTGTTTTAGAAGTAAATATATCGTATTGTTCTTCTTTATTAGTAAAATAATCCGTATCTAACATTAGTTTAATAACATTACTATTAAATTTTATGGTAGAAAGTATATATGAAGAATTAAGAACAACTTCATTTATATGATCATAATCGACAAGAGCTTCTATCTTTGCATAGTTATACATAAATTCTACTAAATATTTTCCGTTCATTTCATTTATTTCTAAATATCCTTTTTTGCCGTTAATATCTAGTGATTTTGAATAATATGCATCACTACTTTCTTTATAATCAAAACTTGTATTATAATAATACCTTATTGTGTCAATATATAAATAATAATAATCACCATTTGTATATAACTTATCATTATAATCATTATTATCTATATAGTTTACTCCTCTTGGTACATAATACTTATACCCTTTACCAATACGATTAAATAAATTATTATCCTTTGATAGAATAACATTAGTAATTGTATCTATACTACTTGTATCTATTCTAACAGCAGTACATCCTGTTACTAGAAATATTAATAAAACGATAATAATTTTTTTCATATATATATCACTTCCCTTTTATTATATCAAAGATATTCAAAGATAAAAAGATTTTTAATTAAAAGCATGTCAAACAAATGTCTATTTATATACCTCTATTTTATAAATTCTAAATCCTTTACTAGAAAATTTTCTTTCATATTCTGTTTCAATATTAAACTCATTTGTACTATGTAAATCTAATGAAATATAGCTTATTTTATATCCATAATTATTTAATGACATAACTGAATATTCAAATAAAGCCTGATTATCTGTTTTCATTATAATATTGTTCTTATTTTCAAAAATTAAATCATATTTTTTTAAAAATATTTCACTTGTAAGTCTTCTTTTAGCATGTCTTTTTTTAGGCCAAGGGTCTGAAAAGTTTAGATATAATGTGTCTATTTCTTTATTAAATACTTCATCTATTTCTATTGCATCCATACAAATTAGTTTAAGATTTTTTATATTTTCAAGTTCTAATTTATTTACTATTTTACATAAAACACTATCATATTTTTCAATTCCTATGAAATTAATACTAGGATATGCCTTTGCCATATTGATGATAAAGTCACCTTTGCCTGAACCAATTTCTATATGAACAGGATTATTGTTTCCAAATAAACTTTTATATTTTCCTCTATATTTTTTAGGTTCTTTAATAACATAATCTGAATTTGATACTATTTCTAAAGCACCTTTTACTTTTTTTAAACGCATGAAATCACCTATGTCATTATATCACAATTTAATTATATATGCATATAATTATAAGGAAAAGGATGTGTTTTATGAAAAAAGATAGAAATTGTGGGATGAATAATTACCCAGGATATGTTATGCCTCTACCTGTTATGCCAGGAATGCCCAATATAACAATGAGTCCTAATATGGGATACGTTCCAAATAATAGCTATCCTAGTAATGTTACTACTAATGTAAATACTAACGATGATGAAATAAATAGACTTGAACAAAGAGTTAATATGCTAGAAAGAAGAGTAGCTGCTTTAGAAGGAAATAATAGCTATGGTAACTATTCTAGTAACAGTTATCAAATGTTATAAAAAGCTGATTAATTATCAGCTTTTTTTATTTTTGACACTCATCTTTACTAACATTAAAGTATTCGTATTTATATTGATTGTAGTATGCATCTTTAATAAATTTAACACAACCAGTTATATTAGTGCCGTTTCTAGGGTCAACTATTTCATTATCAATTAAACCTAATCCTTTTAAATCATCTACCATTACAAAAGTAGTATCTGGATTTTGTAAATGATAATCTTTAGCAACACTTATAATAGTACTTATTTGTCTATCATAGGCATTTTTTTTAGAATTAGCAATTTCTTTAGTAAACATTTGATATACTAATCCCATTATAAGAACAATTAATGAGAAACTAACTATAATTTCTACTAAAGTATAACCTTTTTTATTCATATAAATTCTCCTATCATTATTAATAGTATACCATGAAAAAAACTAGTTTGTAACTAGTTTTTAATATTTTATTGCTCTTTCAATCATTTTAGCTAAAGTCTTAACACTTTTGTAATTATTAGTAACTCCAAGTGATAATATTATTTCATTAATGTCTATAGTAATACCAATTGCTTCATCTATATCAGTCATTTCTAAATAAGTTTTAACATAACAATCTAGAAAAATATTAGCAATTTTTACGCTATCATAATTATATTCATCATCAGATATTTGTAACATCATTTTTACTCGAGATATTAATTTATCATATTTTAAGCTATTAGCGATCTCAATAGATTCTTCACTATCGATAGAATATATTCTACTTAATAATTCAAAATTAGAAAAGTCTTGTAAAGCATTGTAATTAACATACTCTAATTTATTTTCCATAAACGCTAACATATATTTAGCTTCTATCAAATAATCTTTATATGAAGAATTACTTTTTTTCTTGATAGCTAATTGTAATTTTTTAAGAAATAAATTGTTAAAATCATCATTAAAAGCATTCGTTAATTCTAATTCTGTTTTTACATCATATCCATATTTTTGAAAACAATCATCTTCATCAGATAAATACTGTGAAGTAAAATCTTTTTTACTATATGCATGTTTGCACAAATTATTATAGACCCTTACTTTATAACAATTTTCATAATTGCCTGTCATTATTCTATCAATTGTATTTTTTTTAGTATTAAGTGCCAACAGCTCAATTAATGTATTCGTTTTTTTAGCATTTAAATTAAAGCAATTATAAAGTTTTAATTCTTCAGTTTCTAACCATCTCAAAAATTCCAATTTATTTTTATACAATTTAGTATTCTTTTTACCAGCAGATTCTAATTCATAAAGTTCATGATAAAAAGTAAAAATTGCTTTACTAAATCCTATAGCTAAATCAAAATTATTTAAGTCTTCTGTTGATAATTCCATAAAACCACCCAACAATAATATATCACAAATTATTTAATTATACCAGTAAGTTTATCACTAATTACATTAACAATCATATTTTTATTTTTAACTCTAGTATCATAAATAGCTTCTATTTGAAATTCATAATATAAATTGCTTTTCTTGTCATAAATACTGACAAATATTAAATCGTCTTTTCCAACTAAATTATTAGGATCTGTCTTATTAATCTTACCAGTTATTCCTACTCCATAATCAGAATTTGTAAAATCACTTATTTTTTTACTCATTTCTTTAGCAGTTTCTCTACTATATACAGAATAAGTATTAATAATATTCTCACTAACACCCATCTTTATTTTATATTCATTAGAATAAGTAACTGCACTAAATTTAATAACATTACTAGCTCCCTCTACATTAGTAATCTCATTAACTAAAGCTCCTCCAGTACAAGACTCCATCGTACTTATTGTTTTATTTAGTTTAATTAATTTTTCTACAACACCTTTCATATAATCACCATGTTAATTATACACCAGTTATAAATAAATTTAAATACCCTTTTGGTATTGACAGACAAGGCAAAACATAATATAATTATAACTGCAAATGCATTGGCAGCGCTAAAATGAAATATATAACGCGTTTGTTACATTTGGATATAAGTAACTTTTATAGCTGCAAAAGTGAAAATATTAAAACAAACACCCTATATATTGGCAGATTAGCCTCGATGTTTTGACATATCGGAGGAGGGAAATTATGGCAAGATATACTGGACCTATTTATAGAAAATCTAGAAGATTAGGTTTTTCTACTTTAGAAACTGGTAAAGAATTAGCTAAAAAACCATTCGCACCTGGACAACATGGCAGCGATCGTGGTAAAAAATTATCAAATTATGGTATTCAACTTCAAGAAAAACAAAAAGTTAGAACTATGTATGGCTTAAATGAAAAACAATTCCACAAAACTTTCGTTGAAGCTGGCAAATTAAAAGGTGTTCATGGTGAAGACTTCTTAAAATTATTAGAAAGTCGTTTAGATAACCTTGTTTACCGTATTGGATTTGCAAATACTAGAAAAGCAGCTAGACAATTAGTAAATCATGGACATGTATGTGTTAATGGTACTAAAGTAGATATTCCATCATATAGATGTAAACCTGGTGATGTTATTTCTATTAAAGAAACAAGTAAAGAACATCCAATGGTTAAAGATAGTCTAAGCAAAGTAAATAAAAGAGTTGAATTCATTACATTTGATGAAAGCAAGTTATCAGGAACTTATATTAGATATCCTGAAAGAAGCGAACTTAACCCAGAAATTAATGAATCACTTATCGTTGAATTCTATAATAGATAAAAACTAAGAAAAAATTTCTTAGTTTTTTTGTCTATTAACCACACATTCTTTAATATTAGCTTTAGTTATTTCTAAAGTATTTTTTTTATAAGCACAATATTTTCCATCATACAAAGCAATTTCAATAACGCCATCTTTATAAATAAAAGCTTCTCCACTCATTATTCCATCATCATCAAATTCAATATTAGTTTCACCAGGAAAAATAAATAGCTTACCTAATTCATTCCCATCATATACATTTTCATAGTATAGCTTTAAATTAGTTTCTAAAGTTTCAACTTTTTTCTCTAATTTATTTTTTCTATTGTTATTATCTACAGCATAATAAATTATCATACCTAGTAAAATAGAATATACAATTATAATGGTAACTATCATCCATTTTTTCATTTATTATTCTCACTTTCTTTTATGCTTTCAATATATCCCTTATTCTTTAATTTAAGAACTACCTTACCACTTATTTCTTCATTTTCTTTAATTGATTGTTCAGTAATATAACCATATCCTTCTATTTCATAATCAATATTTAGTAATTTAAGAAGATTCTCTGCTTCTACTCTTGAATAACCAACTAAATTAGGCATTTTTATATTAGAATCATTAGTAACAATAAATAATTTATCACCTTCAATAAGCTTAGTACCACTACTAGGATACTGTTTTATTATTTTATTTCCATTACCAATAATTATAGCATTCAACTTTGTATTTTGTAAAACACTTATATCTTTGCTCAAATATGAAGGTACAGTAATAATTTCTTTACTGTTATTATTGTCAGTTGTTATTTCTAAATATTTAGCAATATTAGCCATAACGGTTGTAGTAGCTTTAGATATACCAATTGTACCACCGTGAGTAGGTTTTTTCATGGCTGCATATACAATAATTTCAGGATCTTCATAAGGAAACATTCCAGAGAATGAAAAGACATAATCATTTTCACCTGATAAGTATTTTTTACTAGCATTATCAAATATTTGGGCAGTACCAGATTTACCAATAACTGTTGTGCCATCTATTTTAAATAATGTAGCACTGGTAGGAGCCCATGAAGCATTAACTGCATTATACATAAGTTCTTTCATTTTACTTGCAGTAGCACTACTTACAATTTGTCCTAATTCTTCTCTTTTAGATTCATAAATTGTTTTATTATTATTAGAATCTACTATTTTAGAAATTATGTGAGGCTTTAACATCACACCATTATTAGCTATCATAGTTAGAGCTTGTAAATGTTGTATAGGAGTTGTTGTTATTCCTTGTCCATAACCAGCAGCAGCTACTTCAATAGGATAAGTAAATTCTAAATTACCCGATAATTCACGCGATAATTCAATACCAGTTGTTTTTCCAAAACCATACTTTTCTAAACAATTTCTCAAATCATCCCTATTTATAAAGGTTTTAACTATATTAGCTATAGCAACGTTAGATGAATAAGCATATCCTTCATCAAAAGTAAGCTCTCCCCAACCAACAGGATTCCAGTCATTTACTCTATTTCCTTCTTTATCAACCTCAAAAGAACCTGATTGATAAGTTAAACTACCATTATATGTTCCTTTTTCAAGTGCACACATATATGTATATGTTTTCATAGTAGAACCTGGTTCATACAAATATGAAGATAATGGATTTTCATAGTTAGTAATGTTTCTTACATTAGGATCAAATGAAGGAGAAGTAGCGGATGCTAAAATTTCTCCTGTCTTAGCATTCATAACTGTTATAAACATCCATTCTGGATTATATACACTTGCCTGCTCTTTTATAGCACTCTCAGCAAATCTTTGAATATTAGAATCAATCGTTAAATATATATTATTTCCATTTTTTTCTTCTACTTTTTCTTCTTTAGTATCAGGAATTTTATAACCAAATCTATCTCTTTGATATTTAATATAACCGTCTGTTCCTTTTAGTTCATTATCATACTTGGATTCTATTCCAAGCTCACCTGATATTACTTCTTCTTCTTTTTGTGTATTACTGTTAATTACAGTTTTAGTCTTAGCATATCCTATTACATAAGATGCAAAGTCACCATTAGGATAATATCTTTTTTGCGTTTCTATAAAATCAATTCCTGGTAAATTTAATTCGACTATTTTATCTTTTTTTAGCTCTGTTATTCCTCTACCACCAGGTCCTAATTCTACTTGTTTTACATCTCTATTTAAAAGTTCTAGTATATATGATGATTCCATTCCTAAGACTTCACTTAAACTTTTAGCTGTAAATTCTTTATCTTTAACATAAAAGGGAATATTTCCTGAACTTCCCCTATTTTCATCTAAATAGGCAATTACTGTATATGAACTAACATTTAGCGCTAATGCATTTCCTGATACATCAAAAATACTACCACGTGTAGCCATTAATGTATTAGAAAAAGTGCTTCTTCTTGAAGCAAACTCATCCATGTTTATTCCATATATTGTAGGTGATAAAGAAAGATAAGCATACTGAATATAAAGCACAAAAAAAACAACTAGGAACACAGTAAAAACAACTTTAGGAAATTTCCAATTTTTGTTTTTACCACTAGTCATTTTATCACCTCTTAATTTTCAATAATAACTATATTATCTTTATTATAAGCCAAACCCATGTCTTTGACAATATCTTTTATATTATCGAATGAAGTTAGTTCATTAACTTTCATAACTAAACTTTCATTTTTTTTGCTTTGATTACTTACTTCTAAGTTAGATTTTTCTATACTTAGCTTTAAATTACCAATATTAGCACCAAAGAAAACTTTTAATAAAACGAGTCCACCCATGCATAATATAGCACTACTATATAATAATTTTTCTATTTTTGTTAATTTTACTTTTCTTACCTTTTTTTTCTTCATGTTTATCCCTCATTTTATTCGTTCAATTACTCTTAATGTAGCGCTTCTACTTCTTGGATTAGCTTCTATTTCTTCTTTGCTTGGTAAAACTTTAGCAATTATTTTATAATCAGGCATCTTATCAAGTGGTATCACTGGCATTTTTTTTAAAACCTCATCTATTTCTGAAACTTCTTTAAAAACTTTCTTGCATATTCTGTCTTCTAATGAATGAAATGTAATTACACAAATTCTTCCACCAACATTTAATATATCAAGAGCGTCTCTTAAAGATGATTCAAATACATTTAATTCATCATTTACTTCTATTCTTATAGCTTGAAAAACTTTTCTTGCTGGATGTTTTTCTCTACTATATTTAAAAGGTACGCTAGCATGAATTATATCAACTAATTCTAATGTAGTTTCTATTTCCTTATTTTTTCTATATTCCTCAATTTTACGAGCAATACTCATTGCGTATTTTTCTTCACCATAGTTTTTAAATATTCTAACTAAATCATTAAAAGAATATTCATTTACTACTTTTTTAGCAGTTAAACTACTAGTTTTATCCATACGCATATCTAATGTCGCGTCTTGATGAAATGAAAAACCTCTATCTTTAGTGTCCAATTGTGGACTAGATACACCTAAATCATATAAAATAGCATCTGCTTTATCAACATACTTTTTTATATCTTTAAAATTACTTTTAATTATTTTATAATTGTTTCCTATTTTCTTTAATCTTTCTTCGCTATATTTAATAGCATCGCTATCTTGGTCAAAGGCGAAAAGAAACCCCTTTTTGATTCTTTTAAGAACACTACTACTATGTCCGCCATAACCTAAAGTCATATCAATAGCGATACTATCTTCTTTTAAATTTAAATATTCTAGACATTCATCTAATAATACACTTATATGCATATCAATTTAAATTAACAGAAAATAGGCTATCAGCGATATCTGATAAGTTGTCTTCATTTTGACTTATAAATTCATCCCACATATCTTTTGACCAAATTTCAAGCCTGTCATTAACACCAATAATAACGCAATCTTTAGTTAATTTGGCATACTTAAGTAGTGGCATTTGAATATTAATTCTACCTTGCTTATCAAATTCGCACACAGTTGCTCCAGAGAGGAAAAAACGCATGAAGTTTCTAGCATCTTTTGTATTTGGCAATTCTTTATATTTATTTATGACATTATTCCATTCATTCATAGGATAAACAAATAAACAATTATCTAATCCTCTAGTTACAATGAACTTTTCGCCTAAATCATATCGTAACTTAGCAGGAATTGTAAGTCTTCCTTTATCATCAATTGAATAATGATACTCACCCATAAACATAAATCATCACCACTTTTCCCCACTTATCTCCACTGTCTACCACTATTTTACTATTTAAATAGTATTTTGTAAATAGTTTATGTGTAAAATTGTGTAAAAGGATAAGCTAAAAAATATCATTTTTTTACAGTAATAATTTTTTTCAGAAATAACGACATTTTAACTAAACAACTAATTGACTTATTTAAAATATTGTGGTAAAGTTAAATGGCATGCAGAAATACTATATATAGGAGGTAAATATGGCAAAGAAAGTTACAAGTAAAACACCTTTATTTGGAAACAAGAGATCTCATTCTTGCAAAGCAACAAAACACGCTAGAAAACCAAATTTACAAAAAGTAACATTTGATGGTATTAGTGTTAGAATGAGTGCTAGAGAACTTAGAACATTAAAAAAAGCAGATAAAGCTGCTTAAGAACCATTAGGTTCTTTTTTTTATTCTATTAAGTTCTAATACATAGTCATCATTTAAATGCATTCTTAAGTTAATTTCTTCAACTAAACGAATTAAATATTTTTCTAAACATACTAAACTTTTATCGTTTAGTTTTTCTTTATCAATAAAATATTTGCAAATTAATCTTTCGCAAACAAGAGAAATATAGTTTCTAATAGAAATTGAAACATTGCTATAAGAATCTAGTCCTAATCCTTTATGACCTATATTGCTAATTGAGTAATAAGATTTTCCTAAACAATTATTAATTACATTTAAAATAGCTTTACTATCTTTAGTGTCTGTATATCTATTTTTTAAATCAACTATATTTTTATCAACATTAGCGTTATTTACTCTATATATAAAAGGAAGTCCTAAATTAAAAACTTGTTTAGAAACATGATTTCCAAGTAAAAGTTTAAAAATATTTATTAATTTTTCACCACTATTTGAAGTATTTATATCACGGTTTTTATTATTAACATTTAGTATTTGTCTTCTTATTGTTTTTAATGCATGATATTCATTAATATAAGTATTATTATATTCGCTTAATTCTAAAAAAACGCGTGCTAAACTTAAAGAATTATACAAATCTATATTATCCTTAGAAACATTATTAAATTCATCATAACTTATATTATAAGTAGGATTTATTAATGCTTTTTTTAAATTAAAATTTACAAGTTCTAAATTTCTAGTAAATTCAAATGAATAGCAAATACATCTTCTATCCTTTCCTACTGTCAAAGATAGTACATTTTGAGATAAACTTGAAGGAAGCATATTAACTGTTCCTAAATTAGTCCATATCGTTTTTCCCATCATACGAGCTCTTTTATCTAAGTCAGTTTTAGGAAGAACATAGCTAGAAACATTAGCCGCATATATTTCTAAAAGATAATTACCATTTTTTAGTTTTGTAACAGAAAAAGCATCATCCCTTATTCTAGTGTATTGACCATCCATTGTAATTATACATTTATCTTTTATTTCTTCATAATTTTTTTTAATAATTGGATTTATAGAAAATTCTGGTTCAGTTAAGTTAATATTATAAATATTACTTACATCTTCACGATTATCAAAAACATAAGTATCTTTAATATTTGCCATAACTCTTTCTAAAAATAGTTGTGTTTTATCATCATTGTCTAATTTATAACTTTTCAAAGATTGGGTAACTTTATTAGCTATTTCATCATTAAGCTTATGATGAGAATTAATAAATAAGGCATTTATAACCGCATCATAGTAGCTCAGAAAATATGCACTATTTCCTTTTAAAGATTCAATATATTTATCTACTATTTTATCTACTAATAAAGTATTACTACTATCTTTAGAATTTACAATATCTGGATAAGTTTTAAATAATTCGATACATAAATCAATATTTCTAATTTCAAATATTATTTTCTCCGCAAAATCTTCTAAATTTCTTTCATCTTCAACTATTTTACTTGAAAAATCTAGTTGTTTTTTTAATAATTGAATATTATCTAAAACAATATCAAATAAGCTACTAAACTCATCATCAGAGTCCATTAAGCATATTTTAACATTTTCTTCTAGTTTATTAAGGCATAATTCTATTTCATTAAAATCATCTATTTCTTTATAATTACAAGGATTATTAAGTATTTTAAATGCTTTAAATATATACTTTTTATTGCTTATATCTCTTAATTTAATTATTTCGATATTTATAAAATCAATTATAGAACAAATACATTCACTAGAATCATCAAAATTAAAATGCCTCATTGCTAGATTTAAAGTAAAATTATTAGTATTATCCAAATATTTTTTAAAAGAAATATTTTTAAACATAAACCCCCACTACTTTCTTAAATTTTCACCTATCATTGTCAAATTAACAGTCAATTGTTTTACTCTTTCTATTATACGTCTTGCTTTTACAATATCAGAACCATTTTTAGAATTAGAAAAGTGATTTTCTAGTTCTTCAATTGTCAAATTAGAAGTAAAGAAAGTCGTTTTATGTTCCTGCATACGATACTGCAAAATAGTTCCTAATATTTCGTCTCTTGACCATCCTGTCACTTCTTCAGCACCAATATCATCAATAAGAAGTAACTCTACATTCTTAATATATTCATATTTTTCATTATAGCCACTATCAAAAGAACTTTTTAAATCTCTTAAGAATTCTGGCCAGTATATAATCGCACTTTTTATATCTTTTTTAGCTAGTTCATTAAAAGCTGCTGAAATTAAATATGTTTTACCGCATCCAAAATTACCATTTAAATATAAACCTTTGGCTTCTTTTTTATAATTTTTAACAAAATCAAAAATCCACTTTATCGTTTCATGTCTTGATTTACTTTGTGTATAAATATCACTCATTTTAGCGTTTTTAATGTCTTTAGGCATGTTATATGTATAGATATTTTCCATATATTTATTAGCTTTATCTATTTCTTTTTTATATTTACAGATAACATAATTGAATTCTAGCATGCCATCTACTATCATTGGTGAATAACAATATCCTTCTATTTTATTTTTACACTCAAAAATATTAGGACATGTTTTACAGTTTTTGTATTCTTTGACACATTCTTCTAAAGTAGTAGTTCTTTTTACTAATTCTTTTCTTTCTATATTTAAATTATCAACTAAATTTTTAAAGTCTTCATCTTTTAATGCTTCCTTATAACTTTTTACTAAAGAACTCTCATCATAATAAAAGCCTAGGCCTTTAACCATATTATTCATATCTTTCATTATTTAAACTCCTTTAACATATCGTCTATTTCTTTTTGTTCTTCTAAAGTAGCTTCATTTTTATCTATCTTTTGATCAAACCAAGCAGGTTTTATTTCTTCTTTTTTATAAGTCTTTTTTCTTTTGTTTTTTAAATTATATTCTTTACGAGCAAACTCCATTGCATCTTCGACTGTTTCTATTTTACTTATTTTCCATTGTGAAGCAATTGTTTCAACATATGATTTAGTTAATTTGTTATTATTTATTTTAAGTACAAAATCAATTAAAACATTAACAACTGCTGGATTAAGTTTTAAATCAACTATTAAATGTTCAATAAGCATAAGTTCTGTTTTAGTAGGAGCTCCGCCATTTTGTTTAGATGTAAGATAATCATATGGAGAAGTTGTTTTGAATGTATATATTTGCCTTGATTCTGAAGATGTATTATCTATTTTCATATAATCTGGTGTATCTTTATAAATAATACTTGGAAGCTTTCCATTGTTTTCAAATTGATAATATTTTCTAGAATTTTCTCTTAGCAATTTATTATCTATTTGTTTTTTTTCGTTCAATGAATTTAATATTACTTGACTTAATATATTATTATCAAAATCATATATAAAAGATAATTCAAGAATTAATTCTTTTGTGTCTTTTGTTACTTTTCTATAATCTATTTCGTTTGAAATAAGAGAAAATAAATCATTTAAATCTACTTTAGAAATTATTTCTAGTTTTCTTTTATTGCTTCTTCTTATTTCATCATTTATTATTTCATAATTAGTTTGACCTTTAGTTTCAAATACTGAAGAAAAAGAACTAGTTATATCTATATAATTTGTTAAATCTATTTGAACTTTTTTATAATAGGCAATTATTTTTTCATATTCTGTTTTACCTATATTGTTATATAAAAGTGTTGATAAAATAGGATTTGTTAAAAATTCATGAGCACTCATTGGTGAATAAAGTTCATATATATAATTCTTAATACCTTTATTTTCTTTGTAGTATGTTTTTATTAAACCAATTCCTTCTAATTTTTCACGTGCTATTATAATTTCTTCTAATCTAATTTTAAGATTACTCATCAAATGATGATGTGTCCATTCATTTGACATAAGTTCTGATTTATCTAAATATGACCACAATGTAAGGTATAAACTAATGGCCATGCTTCCAATTAATGGTTGATAAAGCATAATTAAAAGGTTTCTATCTCTTTCATTTAAAAGTGTTTTATTAATGACTATATATGTATCTGCTGGCAAAACTGTAGTTTTCATTATAACACCTCTAATTCTATTAATAGTTTATCATAAATAGTTATGTTATAACAAGAAAAACTAAACATTTTTGTAAAATAAAAACTCTATATATTACAAAGCAAAAAGGATGATTTTGAATGAATACAGAACCTAAAAATGAATTATATTGTTTGAAAATCAAAGCGCAAAATTAGAAGTTAATATGAAAGATGAAATGGTTATCGCAAAATTTGCGAATACCACTAAACATGGCGCAATTAAAGGAAAAAGTCAAACTCACATGATTGATTATTATAATTTAGATATGATTATAAGTATCCTTGCCTTTTGATAGATTTTATATTTTTAACAATTTATTAATTTCATCAAATAATGCTGAACAGTTTTGGTAATCAGATTTTTTTAAATCAATTAATATTTTTTTACTAGTTCATCACCATTATTTAATTTTGAAATTGCATATATATTTTTTGATGCTTTATTATAAATATCTCTATTTTTTCCAAGTTTTAAGATATTGTAAAATTCATTAATAAAATGATCATATAATTCTTCGTTATATTTATCTTTTAAAATTTCTATATTATCTGACAACAAATACCTATAATTACTATTAATTAACATATTCCATAATTTTTCCTTTTTATCATAACGTTTATATAGTTTAATAAGTAAAAATATATCTTTTGTTTTATTTTCAATAGTATTAATTATTTTCTTCTATTTCAAAATTTAATAGTTCTTCACACATTTTTTCGTATAAATCTTGTTCGTGACGGGTAGTATCAATTAAGAACATTTTATCATTTTCATATTCTTTTAAACCTTTCATATAATAAGCTTTATCATCATCTAATACAATAAATGGCATAATGTTATTTCTTAAACATTCTTTAAACATTATTATTCTACCTACACGACCATTCCCATCTCCAAATGGATGTATTCTTTCAAATCTAAAATGAAAATCAACAATATCTTCTAAAGTAATATTAGTTTTAGAATTATATTCATTTAATAATTCTTCTATTTCTT
>JALELF010000047.1 GCA_022771715.1 Bacillota bacterium | reverse complement strand
AAAGATTATACTATTAATATTTTAAATATTGAAAGAGAGCAAAAAAAGCCTCGTAAGGATTATGAAAGCTATTCTTCTATTAAAAAGCAAATTTGGTATATGTACGATGAGTTATTTGATAGTTATGATAAAAATTATGAATGGCAAAATATAAGTGATTTAAATGAAATAAAAAATATTTTAAATGAATATTTTAAAAATTATTATGATGAATCTTATGACAAAGATACTTGGTTCGATAAAATGAAAGAATTAGCAACTAGTTTAGGCTATGCGAGTGAGGTAAAAGAATATAAATTAAATACTGATAAATATAAAGGACATATAGGAGATATTAGTATGGTAATTAGAGTTGGTTTAACTACTAAATCTATGACTCCTGATTTATATGAGATTATGAAACTACTTGGCATTAATAGAATGAAAGATAGAATAAATAGGTTATAAAGTCATACTGAGTATGGCTTTTTTTGTAAAGTAAAGTTAAATTTTTAAATAAATTATTGATTATTATATATTCTATAACTTCTGTAATTATAGAAAATGCAGAAACACAAATTGGTTGTAATACATTTGAAGTTAATGATGATTTAACATCAATTAAAATAGCTGGTGAGGATGTGTCTACATTTATCTTACAAGTTCAACTCTTAAAAAAATCTTAGTTTTTTAATTTTTGTAATTATATATCTTTTAATAATATTAAAGTGAGACATTATTATCAGATAAACATATTGTTATGTTCTTAATATTCTTTTCCCTTGACATAAAATATTTGCTATTATAAAATGTATTTGTTAGGAGTATCATTATGAAAAAGAATAAAAATATCTTTATTAGTGCTCATGAAGACACACAAAAAATAATGAAAAAAATGGATTTAATAGAAGAAAAAATAATAAGAACATTAAATAATGGTATAAAAAATATAATTAAAAGTTTTAAAAAAAAGAATGGTATTTTAGAATTTGTATTTAGAATACTTATTATTGTATTCTTATTTATAATAATTAATTTACCATTTAATATAATTACAGAATTTATAGAATATATAATAAACAATAAATTATTAATAAATTTATATAAAACAATAATAGTTATTGTTCAAGTATTATTATATATATTAATTACTATTTTGCTATTAAACAAATACTTTAAACTAAATAAACAAGAAATAAAAAAAATAAAGCAAATAATTTTAACTATAGCTTTGTTAGTGCCACTTTATATAATAAATATTGTTATGTTTGTTATAATCATATTTTTTATATATTTATTAATCCAAAAAATTAACATATTAGGTCTTATGTTAATAATAATTGGTTTAAGTACTATGTTAGGATTAATAACTGATATAATAAATTCCTACATATATACAAATAAAAAAGTTAATTTATTGCCATTTGTTTTTAGTTTACTTCTAATAATAATTGGTAGTATAATACACAGTAATTCTAATTTTAAATATTTTAAAAACGATAATATTCTATTTAAAGAAATGGTATATGAAGAAAGTATAAATACCAAAACAAAGTTAAATTTTGAAAACAAAAACATAATTATAGATGATAATTTAGATGATAACAATATAATTATAAAAATAAAATATACCGATTATACTAATATTTCTTTAAAACATAAAAATAATAGTTATAGTATAGATATAATTAAAAATAAAAAACAATTACTAAATTTAATAATAAATGACTTAAAAGAAAATAAAATATATAATTATAATGATTTATTAGATGTAAACGTAGAAATATACGTTAATAATAAAACATTAAATTTAATAAAATAAAGCGTAATAAATATTTTACGTTTTTTCTTGATATAAAACCGCTAGTGTGGTATTATCTTTAAAGAAAGAAGTTGATTTCTATGTTAAAGCCCAATTTATTAGAAGCTAAAAAAAGAAAAGGAAATATTGAAACAGAAATATACAAATTTGATGAATCATTAAAAGATTTAGGGAAAAACAAAAAATATTTTATTAAGACTTATGGTTGTCAAATGAATGAACACGATAGTGAAAATATAAAAGCTATTTTAGAGAGTATGTCATTTACAGAAACTTTAGACATGATGGATGCGGATGTTATTCTTTTAAACACATGCGCAATAAGAGAAAACGCCCACAATAAAGTATTTGGATATATTGGTAGAGTAAAACATTTGAAAGAACAAAAGCCTAATGTAATTGCTGGTATTTGTGGTTGTATGGCACAAGAAGAAGTAGTTGTAGATGAAATAATAAAAAAATATAAATGGCTAGATTTTGTATTTGGAACACATAATATTAACAATTTACCTAACATATTAAAAAATGTAATAGAAAAAAAAGAACAAGAAATAGAAGTTTTAAGCTATGAAGGTAATATCTTAGAAAATATGCCAGTTAAAAGAGATAGCAAATATAAAGCTTGGGTAAATATAATGTATGGTTGTGATAAATTCTGTACTTATTGTATTGTACCTTATACTAGAGGAAAACAAAGAAGTAGAGATAAAGATAACATTATAAAAGAAGTAGAAGAATTAGTAAAAAATGGCTATTTAGAAGTAACTTTACTAGGACAAAATGTTAATGCTTATGGTAAAGATTTAGATAGCAATTATCGTATGGAAAATTTACTTGAAGACGTTGCTAAAACTGGTATTAAAAGAGTTAGATTTGTAACTAGTCACCCATGGGATTTTACTGATAATATGATAGAAGTAATAAAAAAATATGATAACATTATGCCTTATATTCATTTACCTTTGCAGTCAGGATCTAGTAGAATTCTTAAATTAATGGCAAGAAGATATACAAAAGAAAGTTATTTAGAACTAGTTGATAAATTAAGAAAAAATATTCCTAATTTAGCACTTACTACAGATATTATTGTTGGTTTTCCTGGAGAAACTATAGAAGACTTTAATGAAACTTTAGAAGTAGTTAATAAGTGTAAATACGATTCAGCCTTTACTTTTATCTTTTCAAAAAGAGAAGGTACACCAGCAGCAACTATGCCTGATGATGTTACTTTAGATGAAAAAAATGAAAGATTACATAAATTAAATGAATTAGTAAATAAATATTCATTAGAAAATAATCAAAAATATTTAAATAAAATTGTTCCTGTTCTTATTGAAGGATACAGTGAAAAAGATAAATCTATGCTTATGGGATATACTGATACAATGAAATTAGTTAATGTAAAAGGTGCCGAAAATAATATAGGTAAAATAGTAGATGTTAAAATAACAGATGTTAAAACATTTAGTATGGATGGCGAAATAGTTAATAATTAGCTAATTTAAGCAAAAAATGTAAAAAAAATAAAATTTTTAGAATAAAAAAAAGGAAATTGCCATTTTTTTTCGTATATTAATATTAGGGGAGATTTTTTATGGAGATTTTAGATCAACAAAAAATTAATGATATTAGAAAAAATGCTGACATAGTTGAAATAATATCGGATTATGTTTCCCTAACACCACATGGTAAAAACTATTTTGGTGTTTGTCCTTTTCATAATGACAATAATCCATCTATGAGTGTATCTAAAGAAAAGCAAATATATAAATGCTTTTCTTGTGGGGAATGTGGTAATGTATTTACTTTTGTTCAGAAGTATGAGAATGTTTCCTTTATTGAAGCTGTTAAAATAGTCGCCAGTAAAATTGGCATTAACCTTGATATAAATGTTAAGAACGTTAATAATGAAGACAAATATCAAAACCTATATGATATATATGATTTATCATTAAAATTATATCAAAATAATATAAATACCAAATTTGGCTTAAAAGCAAAATCATATTTATTGTCAAGAAAAATAGATGATGAAATTATCAAAGAATTTAATATAGGTTTATCTTTAAGAAAAAACACTTTGTTAACAGATTTATTAATTAATAAAGGTTATAGTTATAATGAATTAATAGATTCAGGATTAGTTAACAAAAGCCAGTATGGTTACATTGATATATATAGTGATAGAATAATGTTCCCACTTCATAATTTAGAAGGAAAAGTAGTAGGTTATAGTGGCCGTATATACGATTCACAAAGTGATTCTAAATACATAAATACAAAAGAAACAAAAATATTTAAAAAAGGCGAAATGCTTTATAACTATCATCGTGCTAAAGATAGCATTAGACAAAAAGATGAAGTAATAATTGTAGAAGGCTTTTTAGATGTTATAAGACTTTATACAGTTGGCATTAAAAATGTAGTTGCTATGATGGGAACTGCTGTAACAACTAAACAAGCGCATTTAATCAAAAGATTGAGCAAAAATGTAATTCTAATGTTTGATGGAGATGGGGCTGGCGAAAAGGCTACCGAAAGTGCTTCAAAGGAATTGATTGCGATAGGAGTTACTCCTAAAGTTGTTAGACTAGAAGAAAATCTAGATCCTGATGAATATATTCTTAAATATGGACAAAATAAAATAATAGGAAAGTTAGAAAATCCTATCAGTATAACAGAGTTTAAATTAAGTTATTATAAAAAAGGCAAAAACTTAGGAGTGTTAGAAGAGCAAGCTGATTATATAAATGAAGTTATAAAATCTTTAAATGAAATAGACGATGATATTTTAAGAGAAATTACATTAAATAAAATAAGTGAAGAATCAAAGATAGATATTAATTTATTACGCAATAAATTAGAACCTAAAAAAGCAGTTCCAACTGAACCAAAAGAAGTTAAATTACCAAAAATGAATAAGTATGAAAAAGCACAAATGTATTTATTATATTACATGTTAAATAGTAAAGAAGTAGTTAACTTATATGCTAAGAAAGTAAGATATATTCCAGAAAACGAATATAGATTACTTGCTAGGTTTATCTATCAATTCTACCAAGAAAATAATTACGTTAGCGAAGCAGACTTGATATCTGTAACAAATAATGATATACTAGAGAACGTTCTTAAAAAAATTCAAAAATTAAATTTAAAAGAAACTTATACTTTAGAAGAAATCAATGATTTCATTGATACAATTAATGAATTTAATATCAAAGAAGAAATCAAAAAATTAAATGAAGACTTAAAAAAAGAGACTGACTTTGAAAAACAAAGTGAGATATTGGGGAAAATAGCAGAACTAAATGAAGAAATAAAAACATCATTAAATTCTGAAAATGTTAGTTAAAATAGTTGAGTTAAGGGGAGATAATAGTGATTAACGAGATTAAAAGTTTTGAAGACAGAAAAAAAGAATTAGTACGTATTGGTAAAGAAAAAGGGTTTATAACTTATGAACAATTAGCGAATCATTTAAAAGGATTAGAATTAGATGCTGATGCTTTAGATGATTTATACAATGTTTTTAACGAAAACAATATAGCTGTAGTATCAGAAGATGATTCAACAGAAGGTGATAATAAAGAACTTCTTGATGATAGTACTTTAACAAAGGATTTAACCATTAATGATCCTGTTAGAATGTATCTAAAAGAAATTGGACAAATTAAATTGCTTACTATGGAGCAAGAATTAGAATTAGCTGATAGAATTGCTGAAGGAGACCAAGAAGCTAAAAATATACTAGCCGAGGCTAACTTAAGACTAGTTGTTAGTATTGCTAAAAGATATGTTGGTCGTGGAATGCTATTCTTAGACTTAATTCAAGAAGGTAACATTGGTTTAATGAAAGCTGTAGAAAAGTTTGATGTTAGCAAAGGTTATAAGTTTTCTACATATGCAACATGGTGGATTAGACAAGCTATAACAAGAGCTATTGCAGATCAAGCTAGAACTATAAGAGTTCCTGTTCATATGGTTGAAACAATCAATAAACTAGCTAGAATTCAAAGACAGTTAACTCTTGAACTTAATCGAGAACCTTCTGAAGAAGAATTAGCCCAAAAAATGGGAACTTCAGTTGAAAAAATAAGAGAAATATATAAAATTAGTCAAGAACCAGTAAGTTTAGAAACTCCAATAGGTGAAGAAGACGATTCTCATTTAGGAGATTTCATTAAAGATGAAAGTAATATGAGTCCGGAAGAATACGCAACTAATGAAATGCTAAAAGATGAAATATCTGATGTATTACTTACATTAACAGAAAGAGAAGAAAAAGTAATTAGATTACGTTTTGGACTAGAAGATGGTAAATCTAGAACATTAGAAGAAGTAGGTCAATTATTTGGCGTAACAAGAGAAAGAATTAGACAAATCGAAGCAAAAGCTTTAAGAAAATTAAGACATCCATCTCGTTCTAGAAAATTAAGAGATTATTTAGGAGAATAATGATTTCTTTAAGACTTTTAAAAATAGCTAGTTTAATAGATGATAATTCTAAGATAATTAATGTAGGAACAGATCATGCATTATTAGAAATATATTTGGCACAAAATAAGAATGTTAGTAGTATAGGTATAGATATAAGTGAGAGTTCAATAAAAAAATCTAAAAAAAATGTTTCTGACAACAATTTAAATAATATGATAACAATCATAAAAAACGATGGCTTAAATAATATAAAATTAAAAGATGAAGTTATTACCATATCTGGTCTTGGAACACATACTATTTTAAAAATATTAAAGAATGTAAAATATAATGATTTAATAATACAATCTAATAATGATTTATATACATTAAGAAAAGAAATGATTAAAAAAAATTACTACATTTATAAAGAAGAAGTAATTTATGATAAAAGATGGTATGTAATTATATACTTTAAATATGGTAAGAAGAAGTATAGCAATCTTGATTTATATTTAGGACCTTTTGTTGATAACAAAGACTACATAAATTATCTTATAAAAGTGAATGAAAAAAAGTTTGATAGTATTCCCAATAAAAATTTTATCAAAAAATATCAAACAAAAAAAATAATCAAACAACTAAAAAATTGTAGGTGATTTCTACAATTTTTTTGTTATACAAAAAATTGAGGTCCATTATCATAGTTAGTATTTTCTATTTTTTGATCATTTACAACTTCATTTGTGTTATTGCTTACACTTTTATTTACACTATTTTTGGGAGTATCAACTTTTTTAAATTCATTCATAACTTTAAACATGGTTTTAACATTCTTCATCATTGGTGATACTTGTTTTATAACTGGTATTGCTTGATTAGCAATATTTAAAGCTTTTTGTGTACCGCTCAAGATTCCAGACCATTTAATTGCGCCGGCTCCTTTAAATAAATTACTAAATAATCCACCAGTTCTAGGAACGCTCATTAAGTATGGTGAAAAATAATAAGGATTATAGTTCATAATACGCATCTCCTATTTTATTATATGATAAATTGAAAAAAATGTTTTACAAAAGTATTTATTATGTTATAATAATTGTATATGAATAGGAGAGTAGGAGGTATATCTGTGGACAAGCCAATTTATTTATTGCCTTTTATATTTGTATATAAATTTTTTAAATATATTGCTTACGGTTTTATTTATTCATTTATACTTCTATATAGTTATTCGGGTAAATTTATTAGATATTTAGTATACGGGTTAATAGTAATTAGTTATTGGTTATATAAGTTTTTCAAATACTTTGTTTATGGTATTTATTTTCCAATTGTGTTTATTAGTGATAAAATCGGCATAAGTAAAGCAAAAAATAGTAGAGAACAAAGAAGAATTTCTAAAGAAAGAAAGAAAATAGACAAACGTTTAGCTAAAGAAAGAGAAAGAGAAAGAAAATTAATTGAGAAAAATGCAATAGCTCAAAAGAAAAAAGAAGAAAGAAAGAGAAAGCTAGAAGAAAAGAAAAAGAACAAAGAGAAAAACGAGTATCTTAATGAAAATGTTTCAATTGAAAAAGAAGATTTTAATCATAAATTAAAGTACTTTTTTAACTATTTTAATACTTTACCAAGCAGAATTAGTGAAAATATAAAAAAATGGTATAACAATTTAACTTTTGTAAAAAATAGACGTAATCGTTATGAAATGGAACACCAACAACTACTAATAAGTTTTGAAGGTGAAGACGCAGTTAAAAGTGTCGAAAAAATACCTTATGAATATGTCGTAAAAGATTCATCTGGTAAAATTATTAAAGGACATTATGAAGCATTCTCTAAAGTAGAAGTGCATTCATTTTTACTTAGTGAAAACTATGAAGTTTATAGTATAAAAACATCAAAATGGATTCAGTTAAAATATGGTAGAAACAAACAAAGTAATACTAAGTTTAAGACAAAAGATTTAATTTTCTTTTTAACACAATTATCTACTTATATTAAATCTGGTATTACGTTAATAGAATCTCTTAGAATTTTAACAAGACAATATAAAAAACGTACTTATCAACAAATTATTAAAAATGTCGTTTATGAACTTACAATGGGTGCTAACTTTAGTGAAGCGCTAGAAAAACAAGGAAAAGCGTTTCCTAAATTGTTAATCAATATGATTAAAACATCAGAAATGACTGGTGAACTTCCAGAAGCTCTAGATGATATGGCTAATTACTATACAGAAGCTGATAAAACAAGACAACAAATGATTACAGCTATGATGTATCCAATGATTATTCTTGTTTTAGCGACAGCAGTAATAGTGTTTGTGCTTATATTTGTTGTTCCTAGATTTACTGATATATATGCATCTATGGATGGCGCTAAAATACCAGCATTCACACAAATGGTTATGGATGTAAGTACATATTTACAAAAGAATATATTTATCATATTAGGTGTTATAGCAGCAATAGTAGTCATTTTCAAATTATTATATGATAATATCAAAGCATTTAAAACAATTACTCAATGGTTTTTGATGCATTTACCAGTATTTGGTAATGTTATTATATATAATGAAGTTACAATGTTTACTAAAACATTTGCTTCTCTTTTAAAACACAATGTATTTATAACAGATAGTATGGAAATATTAAATAAAGTAACTAACAATGAAATTTACAAGATGCTAATTTTAGATACAGTATCTAATTTAGCTCATGGTGAAAAATTATCTTTAGCATTCCAAAATCATTGGGCTTTCCCAATTCCTGCTTATGAAATGTTAGTTACTGGCGAAAAAACAGGTCAACTTCCTGAAATGATGCAAAAAGTATCAGAGTATTATCAGGAATTACATAAAAATGCAGTTACCAGAATTAAAACATTCGTAGAACCAGTTTTGATAATCTTCTTAACCGTAATAGTTGGTATAATAGTATTATCAATCGTTATTCCAATGTTTAGTTTATACAATTCAATTCAACAACAAGGGTGATATTATGGAAATTTTATATACAATATATTTCTTTATATTTGGTACAATATTAGGCTCATTTTACAATGTAGTTGGTTATCGCTTACCACGGGGTGAATCTTTGATTAAACCCCGTTCTCATTGTACTAATTGTAATCATGTTTTAACACCGATAGAATTAATTCCCATTTTATCTTTTTTAATTCAAGGTGGTAAATGTAAAAATTGTAAACAAAAAATATCATGGTTTTATACAATATTTGAATTTTTAACAGGTCTTTTATTCGCATTATCATATATAATATTTGGATTTAGTATAGAATTAATAGTAGCTTTATTTTTTGTTTCAATGGCAATAATTATTATAATTAGTGATTATCAAACCTTAATTATTCCAGATGAAGTTATAATATTCTTTAGTATCTCTTTTATAGTACTTGACTATTTTAGAGGTGATATTAATAAATTTATATATTATTTGTTAAGTGGAATAGCTGCTTTTATAACAATGTATATAATAAAAAAAATAGGCGACTTTTGGTTTAAAAAGGAATCAATGGGTGGGGGAGACATAAAATTAATGTTTGTCTTTGGACTTGTATTAGGATATTCGATGTCAATTTTATCAATTTTCATTGGTTCTATAGTAGGTTTACCAATATCTTTAATAATTTTGAAAAAGAAAAATACTAATATTGTTCCATTTGGACCATTCTTATGTATAGGAGCCCTAATCATATTCTTTTTAAATTTGAATATAGAACTACTTACAAGTTTTGTCCTTTATTAAACTTCTTTTATGAAGTTTTTTTATTTAAAAAAAACAATATTTTTAAAATTTTATTATAATTACTACTTTACTTTGTAAAATACTAAAAATTATGGTAAAATTTTGATAGGAAGATGATACTGATAGAAAGAAATATTACTTCGTAAATAAGTTTTACATAAAAT
>JALELF010000030.1 GCA_022771715.1 Bacillota bacterium | reverse complement strand
GATATGTTTCTATCTAACTGCAAGTGGTGTGCTATCCCTTAATTAGCAACCAGTTTAAATTAACTGACAAAACATTTAATAATAACGCTTTAGCATTTGCCTAATTTGGCAATAAAGCACTTTAATCTTATTTGCTTATAGATTTGATTAGGGTTTATATATATAAGATATATCAATTGTTTTGTTTAGGATAATTGATGAATATTTATAAACTATATTAATAAATATGATTGTTAGACTCTTTTTTATTAATGAATAATTTGTTCTAACTAAACTTGTAGATGTTGGAGAAGGAAGTATTTTGGACGTGAGTTCAATTCTCACCGGCTCCACCATTGACGAATCTGTTCGAATTATTCGAACTTTGATATATAGAAATCAATCGAAATGATTGATTTTTTTCGTATTAGAAAAAAATCATAAGAAAGGTTGGTGTCTTTGATAAATATTATCAAGAAAGAAATTGATGTAGAAGAATCGTTAAGAAAAAGATTAGAAATTATATGTGATTTTTGTAATACTACTCCAACTATTATAAATGGTAGTATTAGAAAAGTAGATAAGACTAATTTATCTTATATTGAGCCACATAAAATAATAATAAAAAATAATGTATTTCTTGCTTTTAACTATTCTAATGAAATCTATATCAATAATTTAAGTAGAAAAATTAAGATAAATGAATTAGAAAACTATATTAAAAGCCAAAATTAAGGGCATTTAGCCATTAAATACTAGATAAATCAAATAAAATGATGTATCATATTCGTCAATAAATGACAAGCAGTATCGTCTTTATTTAGGGGAAAGAGAGGTACTTCTATGATTAAACAATTTATATACGAATTATTAAATGAATTAAATGTCTTATTTGAGGAGTCAAAATATTAGTTTTGGTGCTAGTAGTTTTGACTCCTCTTTTTTTGAAAAATTAGAAAAAGGGAGATGATAAAAATGTATGATAATATTAAAAAAATAGCAGCTCTTTATATTCGTGTATCTACTGAGGACCAAGCACGAGAGGGTTTTAGTTTGCCAGAACAAGAAAAGCGATTAAGAGCTATGTGTGAGTTTAAAGGCTATGAAGTATATAAAGTATATGAGGACGCAGGAATAAGTGCTAAAACGGGTAATAAACGTCCTGCATTTGATGAATTAGATAAAATAAATGAAATAATGTAGTATGTATTACTACTTTTTATATTTCAAAAGCATTTTTTATAAAAAAGACTTGTTTTTTATAAATTTATCATATACACTTATTATGACGTTTGCAAAAATCTATATATTTACAACATGATATACTGCATATTTAAAAATATGTGGTTTTTTGCGTTACAAGAAGGGAGTGAATAAAATGGCGTCATATATTACAGTTAAAAACTTACAAAAAACATTCAAGGTTCCAATTAGGAAAAATGGAGTCAAAGAAGCTTTAAAATCATTTTTCAAAAGAGAATACAAAATAATTAAAGCAATTGATGATATTTCTTTTTCAATTGGAAAAGGGGAAATAGTGGGCTATATCGGACCTAATGGGGCTGGTAAATCAACCACTATTAAAATCCTTACAGGAGTACTTACTCCAACTAGTGGAACGTGTAAAGTAGGAAATATTGTTCCTTGGAAAGACAGAAAAAAATATGTTTCCAAAATTGGCGTAGTTTTTGGACAACGTAGTCAATTATGGTGGGATATCCCAGCAATAGATACTTTTGATTTATTAAAAGATATCTATAAAATAGAAGAAAAAGAGTATATACAAACCAGGGATGAATTAATAAAACTACTTTCCTTAGAAGACATTGTTAAAGTCCCAGTTAGACAGTTGAGTTTAGGGCAAAGAATGCGTTGCGAAATTGCAGCATCTCTACTTCATAAACCAGAAATATTGTTTTTAGATGAACCAACTATTGGTTTAGATGCAGTATCAAAAGTAATCGTAAGAAATTTTATCAAAAAAATTAACAAAGAACAAAAAGTTACAGTAATTCTTACTACTCATGACATGAGTGATATCGAATCACTTGCCAAAAGAGTCATAATGATAGGTAATGGTAAAGTATTATATGACGGTACTTTATCAAATTTAAAGAAAAAATATGGAGTTAATAAACTAGTACATGTTACAACAAAAGAAAAAATAAATAAAAGAATACATGGTGTTATAGAAAAAAAGAAAGTAACTGATGGCTATAAATTTACTATTGATTCAAGTGTTATTAGTATATCTTCATTTCTTAATAAAATATCAAAAGATATATCTATCGAAGACATTGATATCTCTGACGAAACATTAGATAATATCATTATAAAACTATACGAGGATTTCAATATATGATGGCATATCTATCTTATTTTAAATTACGTTTTATTACAGGTCTTCAGTATAGAACCAGTGCTTTAGCAGGGATAATTACCCAAATATTCTTTGGATTTGTATTTATAATGGTGTACTTAGCATTTTATGAATCAAATAGTTCAGATACTCCTATGAACTTAAAAGCATTAATAAGTTATTTATGGCTTAATCAAAGTTTATTTGCGCTCATTTGTATGTGGTATAAAGATAAAGAAATACTAAATACAATAAAATCAGGTACTATTGCTTATGAATTAT
>JALELF010000023.1 GCA_022771715.1 Bacillota bacterium | reverse complement strand
TGGATATTATTTTATAATACTACTAGATTAAAGTCAAAGGTTAAGAAAAAGAGAAAAACTTACACAAAAAGAGAAAAATAATTTTCTCTTTTTAATATACTGCTTTTTTAATTGTGTCTCCTAAACAGGGTTCACATCAATGGGTTTGCTTTTTTATTTATAGTGAAAATACTATTTAAATAAAACATCTTTTTTTAAATACAAAAATATGGTATAATTCTCTTATCGAAGAATGTAGGTGGACTATGGATTTTTTAGATAAATGGAAAGAAGAAAAAAAGAAAAAAGTAATAAGATGGGCTTTAATTAGCGCTATTCCTTTGATTTTTTTAATACTTATAGTAGTAGTCATATATGAACTAATATTTGGTAGTAGTAATAATGCACAATCAACTGGAGAAAATGCTCATATTTTAGATGGAGAAACAGGCGAAAATACTGTTTTTAGAGTATTATGTCAAAATTGTGATATAGATCAAACAACAGAAAAAAACGGTGTAATGGGAACAGAATTTATGAAAAAAATGTCTGAACTTATTAACTTTTATAACGAATTAGATGTAGAAAACAAAGAAAGAGAAGAAGAGATAGATTTTATTTTATTAACAACCACTATCGGTTATGGTAAGAAAATGGAGGCTGAAATATTTTCTGATTCAGAAAAATTTGGAGATTGGAAGAAAGAAGAAAGCCTAACTAATAAAGACATAAATCATTTTGCTAGAATTAGTGATATTACAATTGATAATGCTCAGCAATATTATAAATGGGCATCAGTTATGATGGGTAGTCCATATGCAATAAATGACATTAATTTAAAAGGTTTATCAGGAAATTTAATAACTGGAAAAGTTGTAACGACATGTGTTCCTGGAAATGACAATGCTTCTAAAACTGAACAACAAGAAGAATTGATTAAAGAAATAATTAGAGTAGAAAAAAAACTGTCTGGTGAAACAATAGAAGAACCTTCATTTTGGGATAAAATTTTATCAATATTTGGTAAAAAATATGATAGTGATACAAAAGTATTAACTAAGAAATTAACAGAAATGTTTAATAAATATGGAGAAGCAAATAGTCCATATAAAGATTTAGAACCTTATATTAATTTAGATAATTATAATCCTGAATTACAATGCCCAAGTGGTCAAAAGAAGAAACATACTTATACAAAATTCATGAATTATGATCAGTATAAAGTTTATCTTGAAAAAGTTTATATACCACAAAATTATATAAACTGTGATGAATGTATTTATAAAAATTCGAGTGATTATAATAAATCAGTATTAGCTAAAACAATGCTAAAAGAAATATTTGAATTAGCCGAATACAATAGAGATTATTTAGGAATGACTAAAATAGATTATGATAATGTTTTATATGGAACAAATATTGCTAATAAAGACTTACCATATTTCACTTCACCTATTAAAAGTGCTTGTAGTGTAACTAGTCCTTATTCTGAATTAAGAGGTGCGTATCCTCATTTGGCAGTTGATACTATAATAACTGATGGAAATTATGCTCTTTATGCGATTGCTGATGGAGTTGTCGAAAAAATTAATGTTTATACAAGTGAAAATATAGGAAACACTTATTCAGAAAGCCTAGGTACTTGTACTGCTTATAATGGAACTAAAAATAGCGGTATAGAAATGTATATAAAGCACGAAATTAATGGAACTACATATCATGCTAGGTATGTGCATTTAAATCCTGATTTAACTTTACAAGTAGGTGATACAGTTAAAAAAGGTCAAAAAGTTGCAACTATGGGTAATACAGGTTGTTCAACTGGAACTCACTTACATTTTGAACTTTCAACTGATGAAGGTTCATTAAATCCAACTAGTTTATTTTCACAATGTAATGGTTCTGAAGTTAGTGGTAGACTTGCTATTAGAACAACTGATAACTTTGTAAATCCAGAAAAATGTAAAGTTAATGATTTATCATTAGATGAAGTAATAACTGGTTTAATAAAAAAAGACAATGCTACAGCAGCTATGTCTCCAGAATATGTAAAGTCATTAGCGGTTGTTATAAGAACTAAATTGATGAAAGAAACAAATTGGTGTAATAAAGAAATATCTGCTAATGTAGATGTGGATATTGAAAATAATTCTACTGATTTAATGATATATAATTATGTTATAGACACACAGGGTATGGTATTAAATTATAGTGGTGAGCTTCTTAGCAATGTCGATTATGCTAAATATCCATGTGAAAAATTACCAACAGATTGGACAAATCCAGGTAATACTAATTATGTCTTGAAAACACTTGGAATATCTGATCAAAAACCACGTACAGAAGAGTTTATTTCAAGAGTAAATAATGCATTAGCGTCTTATAATGCTGGATGTATTAGATATAATAGAAATGGTTCTAATGTAACAGTTAATTTTGATACAATACCAAGTAGTGTTAATGATGCTTATCCAAATGAGTATGCCGCTACTATTACAATTAATTCTTCAGCCATTACCCAAACGTCTAAGAATGCTCAAAATAAATTTTCAACAGTTGCAGCCCGAGCAATGAGTGCTAATAATAGCTATACAGAAATTTTATATAAATTTTATGCCGCTAAAACTAAAAGAGGCGATGATTATGTAGGAGTAGTAGATATATCAACTTCTTCTGGGTTAATTGATGCAAAATTTAGTTTATTAAATAGAATAACTAATAAAGATCAGGGGTTTACTTATGGAGAGACACTTCCTGGTACTACTAATATTCCAACTGGTAATATGTCTGATAGTGAATTAGAAACAATTAACAATCACTTAAAAAATTATGTGGATAATGCTGAAGCTAACGCTATTAGTAAAGGCGATATTAATCCAAAAAGAGCAAGAGTAATGGCCGCTGCTTATTGGCTTATATATAATCCTTTTTATAGAGTACAATATCAATGGGGAAAACCTCTTACACACGATAATTATGATGGTATAGGCTGGGATCCAGCTTGGTCAAGTGTTAGAGGTGTAGAGTGTCAAAACTTTGTTATGTGGTCATTATGGAATGCTGGTGCTAAGAGCGTTTATCCAACATGGAGTGTTTTACAACATTCAGAAGGTATACATAATGGTGACAATGATTTTACAGTGAAACAAGTATTAGATATGGGAATAGAACCAGGAGATGTTATAAGAAGAAGTAGAACAGCTACAGCTAACGGTCACTGGGCAATTGTAATGTCTACTAATAGAACAGAATGTTATATTGAAGTAGCTCATGCGGTAAGTGAGCAAGAAGATACTAAAATAAGTAGATATTATTGTGGTGAAGAATTTAGATATCAACATTTATATAAACTGCCAGCTTTTTACAATGATGAAGAATGGAAAGCGAGCGTTAACAAATGAAAAAATTAATATTATTTTTAATACCTTTTTTAATAACTGGTTGTACTATAAATTACGAATTAGATATTAATGATGACTTATCAGTTACTGAAAATATCAAAGTATTAGAAGACGCTTCTTACTTTAATAGAGAAGCGTCCGCTGATGATACATATAAAAAAATAGTAGATATTGATATGAATGAAAATGGTTATTTAAGATATGATTATATCAAAGAAAATAATTTATATGGTGGAAAAGCTATTAGAAATTATAAATCATTAGAAGATTTTGTGAATGAAGCAGCATCATATAAAAAGTTATTTTCTGGTTTAGATTTGAGTATTAATGAAAATATTGTTACATTAAAAAGCGTTGGAGAATTTAATGTCCAAGAAGTCTCTTTTAATTCAGAAGAGTTTCCAGATGTACGAATTCCAGAAGATGTATATTTTAGTATAAAAGTACCTTTTAAAGTAATCAGTCATAATGCAGATAGGGTGGATAATAACTATAATATTTATTACTGGGATATTAGAGAATCTACCACAAAAGATAAAAATATAGAAATAACATTTGATACAAAACAAAAGCATACTAGTATAAAAAAACTTTTAGATAAAATTGACTATACAATAGTTTTAATAATTGGTATAATAATAATTGCAGGATGTTTTCTTAATAGTATTATTAAAAAGAACGATGAAAATAATAGAATATAGGTGATTAAAAATGAAAATAAGAGTTGATTCTAAAGATATTGTAATATTCATAATGTTTTCGATACTTTTACTTTATTTTGTAGCAATTGGTGTATTAAATATTTCTTCATTTGCTAGTGATGGAGTTCTTTATGGACTTAATCCAATTGAAGCTTTTACTGGGGAACATTTAGCTCCAACTATGGTGTTTTTCTTAGTTGCGTTAATCGCAATTATGTCGCTTTCTTCATCACTTATTTTCCAAAGAGAAAGTGGTTTTGGAATAACAACTAAGAAAAAAGATAAGGGATACTCAAGATGGGCAACAGATGCTGAAATGAAAAAAGAATTTAAAATGGTTTTACCAAATCATTATAATTCTGATGTGGCTGGTATTCCATTAATTAATAATGGAAAAAAAATATGGGTTGATGCTGGTGAATATCATAACCTAATTATAGGTTCAACTGGTTCAGGCAAAACTGAAATGATAGTACAGCCCATGGTAAAATTGCTTGCTAAAAAAGGCGAGTCAATGATCATTACTGACCCTAAAGGCGAAATTTATGAGAACAATGCTGAAGAATTAAAGGAAAGAGGATATAATGTAGTTTTGCTTAATTTCCGTGATCCACAAAAAGGTAGCGCATGGAATCCACTAACACTTCCATATAGTCTACATAAATCTGGAAATAAAGATAAAGCAAATGAATTATTAGATGACTTAGCACTTAACATCTTATATGATGAAAAATCTCAAAATCAAGATCCATTTTGGGAAAAAACGAGTGCTGATTATTTTACAGGTATTGCCTTAGGTTTATTTGAAGATGCCAAAGAAGAAGAAATTAACTTAAATAGTATTAACTTAATGACTACAGTAGGTGAGGATAGGTGTGGTCCTAGTACTTATATAAAAGAATACTTTAATTCAAAAGATCCATCTAGTCCAGCATTTATAAATGCAGCATCTACAATAAATGCACCAACTGATACAAAAGGTAGTATTTTATCTGTATTTAAACAAAAAATAAAATTATTTTCTTCAAGAGAAAACATAAGTGAAATGCTTTCTCATAGTGATTTTGATTTAAAAGACATTGGTAGAAAAAAAACTGCTGTTTTCTTGGTAATTCAAGATGAAAAGAAAACATACCATTCATTGGTAACAATATTTATTAAACAGTGTTATGAAACATTAATAGATGTTGCACAAGAAAATGGTGGAAAGCTAGCTTATAAGACTAACTTTATATTAGATGAATTTGCTAATATGCCACCTTTAAAAGATGTTACAACAATGGTAACAGCTGCTCGTAGTAGAAAGATTAGATTTACTTTTATTATTCAAAATTTTGCCCAACTTACTAAAGTTTATGGTAAAGAAGATGGTGAAACAATAAGAGGAAACTGCGGAAACTTAATCTATTTGATAAGTTCTGAACTTGCTGCTTTAGAAGAAATCAGTAAAATGTGTGGAGAAGTTAAATCAAAAGAAAAAGATAAAACAGCTTCAACACCTTTAGTAACAGTAAGTGACTTACAAAGGATGCCTAAATGGACTACTATATTGCTTAGAACTCGAAAAATGCCATTTAAAACTAAAATGACACCTAATTGGCAAATGGAAAAAGAAGGTTTATGGGGTAAAAAATATTCTAAAGCTACTTATCCTGAAAGAGAGAAAAAAGAAGTTCCAACCTTTGATGTAAAAGCTTACGTTGATAAAATGAGAGCTAGTAAACAACAAGATATGATGAATATGTTTGCGCCATCTGGTGGTGGAATGGGTGGTTTTCCGGGAATGCCTATGTTTGGTGAAAGACCAAGTCAATCAAGACCTGAAAATAATGGCGGTATAAATTTTGATGATTTAGTTAAAAGAATAGATGCTAAGATAGCTGAAATAGAAGAAGAAGAAAAGAAAGAGAAAGAAGCTCTTATTTCTAATGAAGATATTCCTAATTTGATTGATAGCGAAGGAAATGTAATTGATGATACTGATGATTTTGAAGAAGTAATTGATGAGAAAGTTCCTGAAGTTAAACCAACTAATGTGGTAGAAAAAGAGAAAGTAAAGGAACCTAAAATTGAGATAAAACCTGAGGTTAAGTTAGAAAAACAAGTTTCTGAAAAGAATAGTACAAACGAAGACAAATTAGCAAAATTAGAAGAGAGATTTAATCAGATGGTTACTGATGATCAATTCTTTGATGATTTCTTTTCTGATGATGAATAGAGCGATTTAATCGCTCTTTTATTATAAACTGGTTATATAAAATAAGTAAAAAATATTTAGTGTCATATAATATGATAGGTGATTTATATGTTATCTATCAGTATAGATGATTTATTAAAGTTGAACAATATTAATATAATTGATATTCGAAGTGAACAAAGTTATAATAACAATCACATAAATGGCGCTAAAAATATTCCTTACGAAAAATTAATTATAAATCCAAGTAAATATTTGAATAAACAAGGAAAATACTATTTATATTGTCAAAAAGGTATAATTAGTATAAAAATATCAAGATTATTAAGAAGCATGGGTTATAATATAATAAATATTATTGGTGGATATGAGGCATGGATATTAAAGCAATAAGAAGAATTTTTCTTCTTTTTTGTTTTATAAAAATTTTAGCAAACAAATGTATTGACTTTACAATTACACTATTGTATAATTATCTTGTTAAAATAGGTTGGAGGATTATTGATATGGAATATATAATAATTATTTTACTAGTAATATTATTAATAATAAGTGTGATTTCTTTAATGAAAAATATAAATGAGGCTCATATTACTGAAAGAATAGGTAAACTAGAGACTAATGTAGTAAAGGAACTGGGTGACTTTAAAAATGATTTTTCTAGGGATTTAAACAGTGATTTTATAGCATTAAATGAGCGTTTAGAAAATAAATTAAATTTAATAAATGATCGTGTTAATGAAAGATTAGATGAAAACTTTAAAAGTAGTAATAAAACTTTTATGTCAGTTTTAGAACGTCTTTCTAAAATAGATGAGGCCCAGAAAAAAATAGAAAGTTTGTCCTCTGATATCGTATCTTTACAAAGTATACTTACTGATAAGAAAACTAGAGGAATATTTGGAGAAGTAAATTTAAAAAATATTCTAGTTAATGTATTTGGAGAAAATAATGATAAAATATATAAGCTTCAATATACTTTTGATAATGGAGTAATTGCTGATTCAGTTTTATTTGCCCCAGAACCTTTAGGTGTTATTGCGATAGATTCTAAATTTCCACTTGAACATTATCGTATTATGGTTGATAAAAATAAAAGTGAGTTAGAACGTGATATGGCTTCAAAGCAGTTTAAAACAGATATGAAACACCACATAGATGCGATTAGTTCTAAGTATATAATACCTGGTATTACTTCAGATCAAGCTATAATGTTTTTACCAGCAGAAGCTATATTTGCAGAGGTTAATGCATATTATCAAGATGTAATTGAGTATGCTTATAAAAAACGTGTATGGATTGTTAGCCCTACTACTTTAATAAGCACACTAACTACTATTCAAGTTATTATGACTAATATTGAAAAAGATAAATATGCTTCAGTTATTCATAAGGAATTGAACTTGCTTAGTGAAGAATTTGGACGTTATAAAGAAAGATGGGATAAATTATCGCGTTCTATTGAAACAGTTACTAAAGACGTAAGAGATATTAATACTACAACTACTAAAATAACTAAACGTTTTGAAAGCATAAATCAAGTTAAGTTAGATAATAAAGATGAAAGTGTCAATTAATCAATTAGTTGACACTTTATTAGTTAAATTATATATTTATGTTTGTTTATTTTTATTTAACGTGTTAAAATGATAATAGAGGTGGATTATGAGAGAACACATATTAGAAATATTAAAAAAAGACAATAAAGCCTATGGTGTTGATGAATTAGCTGATATGCTTGGCATTGATGATGTTGAAAATTTTAAGGAAATGCTTAAGGTTTTAAATGACTTAGAAGATAGTTTATATATATATAGAACTAAAAAAAATAATTATATGTTGTTTAACAATTCTAATTTAAAACTGGGAAAAATGATTGCTAATAAAAAGGGATATGGATTCGTTGATATCGAAGGTGATGAAGATGTTTATGTTGCACAATCTAATATGAATGGAGCTATTCACAATGATAAGGTAATCGTTGAAATAACATCTAAAAAAGGTTTGGATTTAGAAGGCCGTGTTGTTAAAATTGTTGATAGAAAATTTAAGCAAATGGTTGGGGAATTTTTATATAACAATGGTAAATGTACAATAAAATTAGATGAAGATAAAGTAAAACTAAATATATTTATTGACAAAGATAAGACTATGGGGGCTATGGATGGCCATAAGGTTTTAGTCAAAATCGGTAAAAAAATAGGTAATAATGCTTATAAGGGAGAAGTTTTAAAGATACTTGGTCATAAGAATGATCCTGGAGTAGATATCTTATCAATCGTCCATAAATATGAGATAAATGATACTTTCTCAGATGAAGTTATGAAAGAAGTGGATGAGCTGCCTAGTGAAGTAAGCGAAGAGGAAATGGCTGGTAGACGCGATTTAAGAAACGAAGAGATATTTACTATAGACGGCGATGATACTAAAGATATTGACGATGCTATTTCGCTTAAAATACTAAAAAACGGTAATTATCTATTAGGAGTACATATTGCTGATGTTAGTTATTATGTAAGACCTAATACTAAATTAGATGAAGAAGCTTATGATAGGGGTACTAGTGTTTATTTGGCTGATAGAGTTATTCCTATGCTTCCACATAAACTATCTAACGGCATTTGTTCATTAAATCCTAACGTAGATAGACTTGCTATAAGTTGCGAAATGGAAATAGATAATTCTGGTAAAGTGGTCGATTATGACATATTTGAAAGTGTTATAAGAAGTAAAAAACAAATGACTTATAATTGTGTTAATAGTATTTTTGAAAAAGATATTGTTCCAGAAGGTTATGAGGAATTTGCACCGACATTAAGAAAAATGCTTGAACTTTCAAAGATTGTAAGAAATTATAAAGTAAAAAGAGGCTATATAGATTTTGATATCGATGAAGCAAAAATAATAGTTGATGAAGATGGTAAAGCAATTGATGTTGTAAAAAGATATAGAGGTATGGGGGAAAAGTTAATTGAAGACTTTATGATATGTGCTAATGAAACAGTAGCTACTCATATATTCTACATGGATTTACCTTTTGTATATCGTATTCATGGTGAACCTAACGAGGAAAAAATTAATAATTTTATTAGATTTGTTGGATTACTAGGTTATAAAGTAAAAGGTAAGTTTGATAAAATTACACCTAAGGCTATGCAAGACTTGCTTGATCAACTTAAAGATAAAGAAGAATTCCATATGCTATCTTCACTTCTTTTAAGAAGTATGCAAAAGGCAGTTTATGACAAAAATAATATAGGTCACTTTGGACTTGCTAGTGATTGTTACACTCATTTTACATCACCAATTAGAAGATATCCTGACACTACTGTTCATCGTTTACTTAGAACTTATTTGTTTAATAAAGATATGTCAAAAGATACTATTGATTTCTGGGAAAGAAGACTTCCTTTCTTAACTGAACATTCATCAAGTAAAGAAAGAGATGCAGCTGAATGTGAAAGAGAAGTAGATGACATGAAGAAAGCTGAATATATGACTAATCATATTGGCGAAGAATATACTGGTATGGTAAGTGGTGTTATGAGTTTTGGGATGTTTGTTGAACTTGACAATTTAGTTGAAGGCTTAATTAAATTAGATACAATTAAAGGAGACTATTATACTTTTGATGCAGAGACATTTACTTTAAGGGGTAAAAAAGATAAACGTGGATTTAGATTGGGCGATAGAGTTAAAGTGAAGGTTATCGGTGCAAATAAAGAAGCAAAAACAGTTGATTTTGAACTTGTAAAATAAAAATGACAGATATTTGAACTGCACCCATTAGAGTAGACACAATTAAAAAAGCAGTTTAAAGAAAGTGATATAATACACTTCCGAAAGGAGGTGTATTTTTTATGGCTTCAAAAGGACAAAAATTTGTTTCATATTCATTAGAGTTCAAAAATGAA
>JALELF010000016.1 GCA_022771715.1 Bacillota bacterium | reverse complement strand
TACAAGTAGTAGTGCATCAGCAGCAACATATACTAATGGTCAAAGTGTTACTAATATAAATAATGGTTCAAATACTACTTTATATGCTGTATGGAAAAACTTATTTAGTTATACAGGAAGTAAAAATGTAATTCATGATGGCAATGGAAATTGGAGAGTTAAATTTTTAGCCAGTGGAAGATTTGATTTATATTCATCTTTAAGTATAGATTTATTCTTAGTAGGTGGTGGCGGAAGCGGATACTACCGTTCAAACAACCAATATTCTGGAGGCGGCGGAGGTGGATATACAAGAACACAAAAAAATGTATCCATTTCCAATAATAACTCTTATAACATTGTAGTAGGAGCAGGTGGTGCAATACCAACTACTCAAGGAACTGGAAATAATGGACAAGCATCATCAGCATTTGGTTATAGTGCAAGTGGTGGTTATGCCCCTAACAACGGAGTCTTTGCATATGACTTAATAGCCGGAGGAAATGGTGGTTCTGGTGGAGGTTCAGCAGCAAGTAATGGGGGTTCCGATGGAAGTAATGGTTCTGGAACTTATGGCGGCGCAGGACAAGGAACAACGACTCGTGAATTTGGGGAAAGTACAGGAACATTATATTCAGGCGGCGGCGGTGGAGGCGGAGACGCATATGGCGGATGGGTTGTTACTTCTGGTGGCGCTGGAGGAGGCGGCGGCGGAAATGTCACTAACACTAAAGCAGGAGATGGTGTAGCCAATACCGGCGGCGGTGGAGGAAATGCCCCAGGTCTAGGAAAATGTGGATCAGGCGGTTCTGGCATTGTCATAATTCGTAACCATAGATAAAATTTTAATGTATAATTTTAAAACGACACAATTTTCTGTGTCTTTTTTTTATAATCATTGTGGTGATTAAAATGAAAATATATCTAGATTTAGTATTGTTTTTAAATTTTGCCTTTGATTTTTTGCTATTATCGAGTGTTTCAATAGTATTAAAGAGAAATATAAAAATAAATAATATAATAATAGGTGCTTTTATAGGAAGCTTGTCTATATTACTTTTATTTATTAAAACAAGTAATTTTACATTATTTATTTTAAAAATATTAATAAGTGTTTTAATGATTATAGTGACATTCAAATACAAAAACATAAAATACTTTATAAAAAATATAAGCTTTTTTTATATGTCTAGTATTATATTAGGAGGATTCTTATATTTTTTTAATATTCAATTTTCATATAAAAATAATGGTTTAGTGTTTTATCATGATAAATTAAGTATTAATTTTATTGTTTTAATTTTACTTTCACCTTTAATAACGTATACCTATATCAAACAGTGTAAAAGTTTAAAGAATAATTATAACTATTATTATAAAATAGAAATTTATTACAAAAACAAAATTCAAAAAATAAATTCTTTTTTAGATACTGGGAATAAATTAGTGAGTCCTTATAACAAATCACCAGTAATATTAGTAAACAAAAAAATTATCAAAAACATAGATGATAATTATATTTACATACCATATAGTACAGTAAATAGTCAAAATATTTTAAAATGTATTAAAGTTGATAAAGTAATAATAGAGGGTATTGGAGAAAGAAACAACGTATTAGTAGGATTAACAGATGATATAAGAATAGATGATGTCGATTGTATATTAAATATGAAATTATTGGAGGGTTAAATGATAAATAAAATAGTTAATTTTATTATAAGTGTCTTCAGTGAAGAAGTAACAGTATTCTATGTTGGAAGTACTGATAAATTACCAGAACCATTATCAAAAGAGGATGAAATATATTATGTAGAAAAATCCATGAAAGGTATTACTTCAGCTCGTGATAAATTAATAGAACATAATCTTAGATTAGTAGTTTTTTTGGCAAAAAAATATGAAAATACGGGTGTAGACTTAGAAGATTTAGTAAGTATTGGAACAATTGGTTTAATAAAAGGTATTAATACTTATAAATTAGACAAAAATATTAAACTTGCTACTTATGCTTCTCGTTGTATAGATAATGAAATCTTAATGTTTTTGAGAAAAAACAAAAGAAGAAAAGGAGAAATTAGCTTCGAAGACAGTCTTAGTTATGATCAAGAAGGTAATGAATTACACTTAGAAGATATATTAGGTACAGAACCAGATATTGTAACTAAAGAATTAGAAAGTGCAGTAGAGAAAAAATTATTATATGAAGAAATAAAAAAATTAAGTCCAAGAGATAAGCAAATAATGATACTAAGATATGGTTTATTTAATCATGAAGAAATGACTCAGAAAGATGTAGCAAGTTTACTCAATATAAGTCAATCATATATATCAAGAATAGAAAAAAAAGTAATTAGAAAATTAAAAGCAATTGATAAATAATTATGGTTATGTTAAAATACTTCATGTGTGAGGTATTTTTATGATAGATTTAAAAGATGTAGAAAGAAATATAATAAAAAGATATAGAAAAGATATATGGAGCAAATTTATAAAGGCTTTAGAAGAATACGAATTAGTTAGCGATAATGATAAAATAATGGTATGTATTTCTGGAGGTAAAGATTCATTTCTAATGGCCAAATGTTTTCAAGAATTAAAACGTCATGGTAAAATTAATTTTAGTTTGAAATTTGTAGTAATGAATCCTGGATATAATGAAGAAAACAAAGATTTAATTTTAAAAAATGCTGAAAGCTTACAAATACCTATAAAAATGGTAGACTCTAATATATTTGAAGTTGTTGATAGTACAAGAGAAAAAGGAGCATGCTATTTATGTGCTAGAATGAGAAGAGGATGTCTTTATAGCATAGCTAAAGATTTAGGCTGTAATAAAATAGCTTTAGGACATCACTTTGACGATGTAGTTGAAACAATCTTATTAAGTATGTTTTATGGTGGTGAATATAAAACAATGCTTCCAAAGTTAAAAAGCTCTAACTTTGAAGGTTTAGAACTAATAAGACCAATGTACTTTATAAAAGAAAAAGACATAATTAATTGGGTAAATAGTAGTGAATTAAAGTTTTTAAATTGTGCTTGCAAGTTTACTTTAAAAGATTCTAAAAAAGAATTAGTTTCTAAAAGAAGAGAAATGAAAGAATTAATAGAATCATTAAGAAAAGTTAATAAAAATATCGATTATAACATATTTAAATCATCCGAAAATGTAAATATGGACGCAATTATTAAATATAGAAAAGATGGGGTTCTTCATTCCTATTTAGATGAATACTAGGAATATACAATTATATATAAATTTATTTAAAATAGTACTTTTTAATTAAAAGTATTATTTTTTTTAATAAAAAAAGGATTTTCATATTTTTTTTGGAATAATAATATTAGAAAGTAATAACTGATTTAATATAAATCGACATAATTTGATTAATTGAAGATAGATAATAAAGTAGGTGATAATATGAAAAAATATATTTTTCCTGTTCTTTTATCAATAATAGTTGGTTTTTTTACAACCAAGTTTATGTTTGATCAATATACGAATAAAGAAAAGTTAGTTCCTACTTTTGGTGTAGGAGAAAATGTTTATTTTATTCAGCAAGGTATATATTCAAGTACTGAAAGTGTAAAAGAACATTTAAAAAACTTTAATAATTATGTTTATACTATAATAAATGGTAAATACTATGTATTTATTGGTATAACCAAAAATCAAGATGTTGTAAAAAAGATGCAAGAATTTTATAGCAAAAAAGGTTATATTACTTATGTAAAAGAATTCAAGGTAAAAACAAGTGAATTTTTGTTGGCTTTAGATAACTTTGATGCTGTATTAAAAGAAACTACAGATGAAGAAGTTATTCAAAATATAATAAATCAAACAATCGCAAAATATAAAGAATTGGTGGTAGATAATGGTTAAGATAAAAGAAATACCTGTAAATGATAGACCAAGAGAAAGATTAATTAATAGTGGAAGTAATACATTATCTAATGAAGAATTACTTGCCATTATATTAGATACTGGAACTAAAGATAAGTCCGCTAAAGATTTAGCTATATCAGTATTAAGCAAAATTAATCATATATCAGAACTTAAAGATATAAATTATCAAAATCTTATAAGCATTAAAGGAATTGGAATATCTAAAGCTACTAAAATACTATCATTAATTGAACTTTCTAAAAGAATTAATGTCAAATTAGAAACACTTAACAATATAAAAGCTAATAATTCAAAAGTAATATATGAATATTTTAAAGACAAATTAATGGATGAAAAACAAGAATATTTTTATTGTTTATATTTGAATAATAAAAAAAGAATAATTAAAAATAAACTTTTATATATTGGAACAATTAATCAAACTTTAATTCATCCAAGAGATATATTTAAAGAGGCTTATTTACTTTCAGCGTCTGCAATAATTTGTATTCATAATCATCCTAGTGGTAATACTGCTCCTAGTAAGGAAGATATTATGATGACTAAAAATTTAAAAGAAGTTGGTCTCATTATGGGAATTAATGTTGTAGATCATATTATAATTGGTAAAAATAGTTACTATAGTTTTTTTGAAAATGGTGATATATAATGTATAAAAAAAAGAAAAAAATAGAAAGAAAATATGTTATTTTAACAGGAATTATAAGTATTTCAATATTTATATTTTTGTCTATTAAAATTGTTTATCGAAAAAGTATATCTTTACCAGAAAAAGTAATAAAAGATAGCGTATTATTTGTAAGTAAAATAGTATATACTCCGATATCTTATATATCATCAAATATCAAAAAAGATAAAGAAAAAAATAATATTTATGAAAAATATGAAGAACTATTACAAAGCGTTAATGAAATTGATAGTCTTAAAGCTTATAATAGTGAATTAGAAAAAGAAATAAAAGAATTAAAAAAAATTGTAGATATTAATAATACTTTATCAGAAAAATCATATTTAAACGCTACAGTTATTAATAGAAATCTAGAGTTTTTTTCCAACACACTTACTATAGATAAAGGCTCTAATAATGGTATTTTAGATGGTTTAGCTGTTACTTTTAATGGTAGCTTAATTGGGAAGATTACTAAAGTATCTAATTTTAATAGTGTAGTTAAACTTATAACGGTAGAAGATAGTAATAATAAAATATCAGTTAAAATAAATAATAATGATAATTATATATATGGATTAATTAGTGGTTATAAAGATGGATGTTTACTTATAAGTGGAATAGATACAAATGAAGAAATAATTGATGAATCTATTGTTACTACAACTGGTTTAGGTGGAGTTTTTCCTAGTGGTATATTAGTTGGTAAAGTAGTAGGTGTAACAAAAGATAATTTTGATTTAGCTACTACTGTTTTGGTTAAATCAGAAATAGATTTTAATGATATAAATTTTGTCACAGTTTTGAAAAGAGTAGAAGAATGAATTTAGTATTATTATTTTCATTTATATTTGAAGGAATTATTTCTAATTTTGTATGTGTTTCAAAACCTTTGTTTACATTAACTGCGCTAGTTATAGCATACCCATATTATAATTCTAGTAAAGAGTACTTTAAAATGTGTGTATTTTTTGGAATTTTATATGATATTGTGTATACTGATACATTATTTATAAATGGTATTTTATTTTTGGGAGTTGGTTTAATTACTAAAAAGCTAAACTATTATTTAGTAAATAATTTATTTAATAGTAGTATTATATTAATAATAAATATTATTTTTTATAGATTATGTATATATTTTATTTTACTTTTGTCTAAAAATTCATTTTTGAATTTATTTAGTAGTATATATTTATCTGTTTTAATTAATTTGATATTTTTATATATACTATATTTTATAATTACAAATATAAGAAAAAGAATTAAAAATTAATATTTTTGATAATTTTGTTTAATTTTATGTTTTTTTAATGTATACTAGTTATAGTATGGAATAGATTGGAGTAGTGTATGGGGCTTTACTTTGATAAATATAAATTGTATTACGAATGCTTAAATGGAAAACAATTATTGAGTTCAGCGAAAAGCTTAGGAAATATAATATCTACAGGTGAAAATGTTTCTAAAACTAATTATTTCAGTAAAATTAAAAGTAGTAGATGGTCAGAAAGTGCTAAAAGTTGTATTGTTAATAATATATTTTCTAATATAAGCACTAATTTACTTTCTATTAGTAAAAGTATTAATTCTAATTTAGTTGGCGCATGTGGATTAGCTGAAACACTTTTTGAACAAGTTTCTACTATAAAAAGTGAAGATGATATTTTAGAACAAATGGAAAAAGATTTAGCCGATATATCATTAAATCTTTATAATACACCACCTAAAATAATTAAAAGAGTATCTATCAAAGGTAAGCTTTCTAATGTTGAATATGATAATCCTGAATATACACGTTTGGTGGATTTGCAAATAAGTAAAAAGCAAGAAATAAGTAGTCAAACTGCGAAGTTAGAAGAATTGTGCGCGACCGCTGATGAAATAATAGGGCAAATACTTTCTTTAAATACTTCATCAAACTCTAGTGGGAATGGTATATCTTTAGCCAATAATTATAATAACTTTTTTGGAGATATTGATATAGAGGCATTAAGAGAACAATACGGGGATGATTATGAAGGATTAGCAATAGAATTAGCGTCTCTTTTAAGGCTACCTGAAGGTTTTACTCTAATAAATAGTAAATATAGTGAGAAGTCAAGATTTGGTATAACTGATAATGGAAATGGTTTAGTTGTAAATGTATCATATAGGAAAATGTCTGGTGCTTTATATATTCCACTTGATAATTCTACTAAAAATTTAGGAATAATAATGGGTGGCAATAGGCAAAAGATAAGATATGATAGTGCTTGTGTTCATATCTTTGATGAAAATGATTTTGACTCAGTTGTCTTTTTCCCTAATCATATTAATGATAATGAAGCTTCATATAATAAAGATCATATAAAAATTCTTGCTTCCGGCGTAACGAGTCTTAAAGAATTTTATGGTTTAGAAACTATAACCGGTAATGCACACAGTAATGGTTGTAAAGATATGGCCAATTTAATAGTTGAGTTAAGTA
>JALELF010000088.1 GCA_022771715.1 Bacillota bacterium | reverse complement strand
CAGGAAAAGACGTTAAACTTGCAATAGACGTAGCAGCTAGTGAGTTCTATAAAGATGGTAAATATGTTTTAGCTGGTGAAAATAGAAGTTTAACTACAGAAGAACTTATTAACTTCTATGAAGAACTTGTTAATACTTATCCTATTATTTCTATAGAAGATCCAGTAGATGAAAATGATTGGGAAGGATTTAGATTAATAACAGAAAGACTTGGTGATAGAATTCAATTAGTAGGTGATGATTTATTCGTTACTAATAAGAAATGTTTACAAAAAGGTATAGACAATCATGCAGGTAATGCTATTTTACTTAAAGTAAATCAAATCGGTACTATAACAGAAACATTAGAAACTATTGATTTAGCAAGAAAAAATGGTTATAATACAGTTATATCACATCGAAGTGGTGAAACAGAAGATACAACAATTGCAGATTTAGCAGTAGGACTTTCTTTAGGTCAAATTAAAACTGGCTCTATGTCAAGAACTGATAGAATTTGTAAATATAATCAGTTAATGAGAATAGAAGAGGAGTTAAACAGATGAAAAAAGTATTATTAACGTTATGTGCTATTTTATTACTAACAGGTTGTGGCAACAAGGAATTAAATTTAAATAAAGTAAAAGAAAATGTTAAAGAAACTAATGTATTTAGTAATCTATATACATTATCAAGCGAAGATATGAAAAACAGATTTAGTTTAGACACTAGTTTAGCAGAAGCTATAGTATTTGAAGGTGATTCAGAAAATAAAGACGCTGATATATATACTGACTTTTATATAGTAGTAAAAGAAAAAGATGAAAAATTAATTAAAGATATTGATAATTTAATTGATGAATCTTTTGAATTAAGACTTGAGATGTATAATCCAGAAGGTCTTCAAAAAGTAAAAAATAGATTAGAAACTACTTATAATGGTTATAAAATTTATATTTCTTCAAGTGATAATGAAAAAGTTTTAGAAGCAATTAAAAAAAGTAAATAATTTTTAAGGGGGATATTTATGGAAGTTATTTATTATGGCGGTTTATTTAAACAATTAGGCATATTTAAAAATTTAATATTATCTAAAAAGAATATTATTTATTTTGATTATGATATAAGTAAAAGTAGTATGAAAAATTTATTCATGTTTACTGCTAAAACAAACCCTGAAAAATTAGTTGTTAATTTAACTCCGACAATATCTAAATTTGATATATTAGATTTAAGCTTAGAATTATCTGATCTAGAAAAAAATGTTGGTAGTCTTATAATAACAAGTCCTAATGATTTATTTACTTTTGTTATGAGAAAGTATATTATGATTAGAAATAATAAAGAAATTAAGTTTGCCTTTAATTGTGTGGATAATGTTGATAAAGATTCATATTTCGTATGTAGTTCAGTACAACCACTTTTATCAAATTCAAATAATGTTAAAAAAGTTATATTAGACGATAGAAATTATGGTAATGAAGGATTTCTTTATAATAGATTAAACATTAAACACGATGATGTTAGTATTATTACTTCTAAGCATTTTGTAAAAACAAAGTCAATGTGATTTTGTTTTTTTTATTGATTAATCAATAAAAATATTCTATAATGTATATAATAGGAGAGATAGAAATGATTAAGAAAGATATTAAAAATGGTTTCACATTAATAGAACTATTAGCGGTAATAGTAATATTAGCGATAATTGCCGTAATAGCGACCCCAATAATAACAGGAATAATAGAAGATGCTAAAAAGTCAGCATTTGAAAGAAGTGTAGAAGGAATAGTAGAAGCTACTAAGTTTGATATATCAGAAAAACTTACAGAAAATGGATATACATATTAATTTGAAAATGGAGAAATAGATTTAGGAGAAAATGTTAAAGTAACTAATGCTGAAAATCTAAGTGGGAAAGTAAGTTATAATAAAAATGGTGAAGTAAGCTATGCCATTCACAATGATAAATGGTGTGTAGCTAAGAGTGGTAATGAGGCAAGCATAACTGAATATAATGGTCAATGCAAGATGCCGTTTGAAAATGGTTATGTTATATATTTTGATGTAACAACGGGAGAGAAATGCCAAAATTATCATGAAGATAATAGTAAAAAAATATACAATGGATAGAGAACACTAAAACAACAGATAATCAAAATGGCTGCTTAAAATTTTACACATTTAATTATGAAGAAGAAAGTGCAAGTAATGCTTATTATTATTTTGATTCAAATAATGAGTCTCCTAGTGCAACATGTACTACAGGAAATACTACAGTGTGTAATTATGGTTGGTTATATGATAGAACTAAAACGGATTGTACAACTTATGGTTGTTTAAACAATGGCGATGCGGAAGAAGCTACTATATATGATGGCTATTGGACAGGAACATCTACTTTTGGTTCTACTAATTGTGCATGGGGCGTTG
>JALELF010000046.1 GCA_022771715.1 Bacillota bacterium | reverse complement strand
AAATGTGTTTTAGAGACATCTACAATAGCGAGTGCTTTTACTTATATGGATAATATAGAAAGTTTTGAAGTAGGAGATAATTGTGTTAGTTATTTTCAGACTAATATGAGTATGAGTGAAGAAGAGGCAACAACATTTTGTAGTGGTGGTGAATATAATGGCTCGACATTAAAAGAATTAGCAAGTTCAAAATTTGCAGATAATTTAAAAACAAATAATGTTATAAAGAATGTAGTAATTAGTTCTAATGAAATAATAATAACTGATTATAATATAGATATAGGAGGAATTGATATTGTAATACCATCTACAATAGATGGAAAAACAGTAGTAACTATAGGACCTGGTGCATTCAACACAAAGCAATTATCAACAGAAACATCAATGTTAAATAAAAATAATATTCAATTTATGAGTAATAAAGAAGATAATGAACTTGCTATGGAGCAAATCAAAGGAGATATAAAAAGTGTAGTAATACCAAGTACAGTAAAAAGTATAGGAAAGAAAGCTTTTGCTAATAATAAAATAACTTCTGTAATTATAGAAAGTAGCGAAACACAAATTAACTGTACGGCATTTGACGATAATTATAATTTAACATCAATTAAAATAGCTGGTGAGGATGTAAGTCTAAGCATATTTACTTGTGTTGAATAATCATACTGTAAAACAAAGTCATATTTTATATGGCTTTTTATTTTTAAATATGTTATTATATTTCTAAGGGCGGTGTTTAAGATGAAATATAGAATTTATGAAAAAAGTGAAACATTAGAAAGATATTCAGTAAAGAAGAATTTATTTAATAAAAAATATACTGTTAAATTACAATATGTAAATAGTCGTTATTATGCTGTATATGAAGCAAAAGATAAATTTGATTTATTAGAATATGAAAGATTTTTATTAGATAGAATGAATAATCAAATAATGGATTTATTAGAAAGCGATGAAGTAGTTAATAATGTAGATTTAATGATAACAGAAAAAGATGAAAAATTTAAAAAAATATCCAATATTGTATCTTTTTCTATTCCTTTAATATTTTCATTTGCTTATAAAAATTGTGCTAATATATTATTATATTTACCTTTAAAATTAATTAGTAATGTAATGCAAACTAGAATAAATGATGATTATAAAGAAGATATAATAGACGATATGCAAAAATATGGTTTATTTAGTGAAAATATTGAAATACTTGAAAATTATGGTAAATATGTTAACAAAAAAGGTCATAATATAACAGCAAACACAATAGATAAATATAGTTTTAGTGACTTAGAAGCTATGCTTAAAGCTTTAAATACATTAATTGAAAATGGTGATATTAAACCAAAAACATTGCAAAAAGAAATGAGTTGATGATATGTTTATAGATGAAGTAACAGTTGAAGTAATAGCGGGTGATGGCGGTAATGGCTGTATGGCCTTTAGACGTGAAAAATTCATAGAAATGGGTGGACCATATGGCGGTAATGGTGGAAAAGGTGCTGATATCATATTTAAAGTTGATGAAGGCCTTAACACTTTGCTTGATTTAAGATATAGAAGAGTTATAAAAGGTGAAAGAGGAAGTAACGGAGAAGGAAAAGGCAAACAAGGAAAAAGTGCTGATGATGTTATTGTCAAAGTACCAGCAGGAACTGTTATAAAAGACTTAGAAAGTAATTTAGTAATAGCCGATTTAACTAAGAAAGATGAAGAAGCAATTGTGGCTTATGGTGGTCGAGGCGGAAGAGGGAACATTGCTTTTGCTACTCGTAGTAATCCAGCGCCTGCTTTTGCTGAAAATGGAGAACCAGGCGAAACTAGAAAGTTAAAAATAGAATTAAAACTTTTAGCTGATGTCGGTTTAGTGGGGCTTCCTAGTGTTGGTAAATCAACTATAATATCAAAAATATCAGCTGCTAAACCTAAAATAGCCGCATATCATTTTACAACTTTAAGTCCTAATTTAGGAGTAGTAAGAGCACAAGATAATTCAACTTTTGTAGTGGCTGACTTACCAGGATTAATAGAAGGAGCGAGTCTAGGACAAGGTTTAGGAGATAGATTTTTAAAACATATTGAA
>JALELF010000025.1 GCA_022771715.1 Bacillota bacterium | reverse complement strand
TCCTTGTCCATATCTTTCCCATGTTCCACCATATATCGTTGATGGATTTGTACTACCTGTACTTATATAAATACTTCCTACTGGATATACTTTATCAAAGTTTGAGTTTATTTTATTTTCTAATTCACTTTTATTATCACTAACTATTTTTTCAAGTTCAGTTATTTTTTTAGCTAATTCTTCTCTTAATAATGCCGTATCTTCACTTGTTCCTATAGAAGCTCCTATTTCATCATAATCTTTTACTGCATAAAACTCGCCATCGGTTATGTTAATCGCTACATCTCCATTTGCTTTAATCTTAACGTATGAATCTCCTACTGGTACTTTTCCATTAAATGATAACTCTTTATCACCAGATACCATTTTTCCATTATTAACTTTGAATTCTATTTCTTCAAAATAGTCTCCTGTTAATTTACTATTTAAATAATATTCATTAGCTGCTTCTATTAAACCTAAAGCCGAATTCTTAAAATTCTTTTCTCTAGCACTTTCTATAGTATCTTTTATTATTGGTACCGTTATTAAAGCTATTACACCCATTAATATTATTACTGATATTAATTATATTAATGTAAATCCTTTATTTTTATAACAATTTAATTCTAAATTACCCTCCTCTATATTACTATTTATTAACATGTGAACGCTCCTTTACTATTCCTATATACTAAAATAATAACATATTTATAAAATATTAGCAATCTCTTAACTATTAAATATCCTAGAGTAAAATAAATTACTTTTATAAACTAATTTAGTAATAAACTAACATAATTTATTAGCAATACTAACAAAAACCTCAATACTTAATTGCTCAGCCCTAGCATTTAAATCAAAACCATATTTAGATAAAACATCATTAATAACATCTAAATCATAACCCTTTAAATTATTTCTAATATTTTTTCTTTTCTGCTTAAAACTATCTCTAATTAACTTAAAAAACAAAGTTTTATCCTTAACAAACAACATATCATCCTTTTTAACAAACTCAAGAACAATACTATCAACATTAGGTTTAGGCATAAAAACATTACGACTCACATCCATAATCTTAAAAACATCATAATAATAATTTAAAAACACAGACAAAGAACTATAATCCTTACTATTAGGCTTAGCCTTAAACCTATCGCCTACTTCTTTTTGAACCATAACGACAATCTTATCAACATTAAGTTCATCTTCAATAAGCTTAACAATAATAGGTGTAGTTATATAATACGGCAAATTAGCAACCACATATAATTTTTTATATTCATATTTTTCCAAATCCTTTTTAACATCACGTAATAAAAAATCACCATAAATAATTTCAACATTAGATAAACCAGATAAATTATAATTAAGTATATCTTTTAAAGATTCATCAATTTCATACGCTATAACATTCTTACTATTTAAAGCAAGCTTATACGTTAAAGAGCCAGCACCTGGACCAATCTCAATAACCAAAGTATCTTTGTCAATCATAGATTTATTAATAATATTATTAATTATATTTTCATCAACAATAAAATTTTGTCCAAATTTTTTACTAAATTTAAAACCATTAGCATTTAAAACATCAGTCATTTTTTTAAAAGAATATTCCATATGACACCTCAAAAATATAATACCACAAAAAAAGAGCTATTACCAGCCCCATCTTTGTACCTTAAAAGTAGTATTTTTATTTGTAACATGCCATAAATCTTCTTCATTTTCAAAAGCTAAATCAATCAATATCCAGCCTTCATCATAAGCTTTCCTCATACCACTACCAGTATCTAATACAATACCTAGTTCCTTATGTAAATCTCTATTAGTTATTTCAACAATAGTACCACAAGGAAATTCTCTATGATCAGCCGATAAAATACGAACTCGACCATATTCAGAATCCTTATAATAAATACCATCACTAATTAAATTATGAACAGTTTTTTCTCTAGTAGGACAAGCTACATTTCCAGAACATCCAACACAATCAGGTCCATAACCAGTAAGCATACCAGTATATACACCAGTTTTCCCTGTCCCTTTTTCAATTACCTCAGTGACACTTTCACTAAGAGTAACATCATCATCGCCATTTTTATAACTAGCACCATTTACACCTTCAGTAATAACTTCTTCATGAGTATTAGGTTTAGATGCATCATATACATATAAAGTATCATAATCTATAACATCAACTTCTACATAAGAATTTTTATTTATAACATCATTTTCAATAATTTCTTCTTTACTATCATAACCAAAATTAAATAATGAAACAGTAGAAATAAAAATAACTTCTAACCATTTACTAAGAGTTTTTAGTAAACAAATATTCATTTTTTCACCTCAGATACTATTTAATTCTATCATAAATTTACATCTAGGTCAAATTGACGACAAGCGTTTTCAGTAGTTACTTTTAGTACATCATCTAAAGAAATATTCTTAATTTCCGCAATTTTCTTAGCTACATATATTATATTATAAGGTTCGTTTTTGGTTCCTCTATATGGTTCAGGAGCTAAATAAGGACTATCAGTTTCAAGAAGCAAATACTTTAAATCAATATTTAAAACAACATCTTTTAAAACTTTACTATTTTTAAAAGTAAGAACTCCACCAATACCAAGCATACAATTTAATTTAATAAATTCATAAGCCATTTCTAAACTAGAACTATAACAATGAATAACTGCTTTAGTATTAATATCTTTATACTTTTTCAATATATCATATACATCTTTAGTAGCATCTCGACTATGAATTACTAAAGTTTTATGATATTTATTAGCAAGTTCTATTTGTTTTATAAAAACTTCTTTTTCCTTTTCCTTATCACATTCATAATGATAGTCTAGCCCAACTTCTCCAATACCGATTATTTTAGGATTATTTAAATTATTTTCAATAAATTCATATGAATCAGAAGAAATTTTATCAATTTCAGTCGGATGTATACCAATTACACCATATATATTTTCATAGTTATTTACTAAATCTATTACCTCTTTATTATCAGAATCATTAGTACCACTCGCTATTATTATATTATTATCCATTCTTTTTATTACATTTTTTAATTCTGATTCATTATAATCTAAATGAGTTAAATGAGCATGTGTATCTATCAAACAAATCACTTCCTTACTTTAAAAAATTTTCTATAAAAACAAAAAATATCATTAACTGATATCTTCAATTTGTTTAATCTTAATTTTAATATATCTAATATAAAATACAGTAAATACTACCATATATGTAAAATCATAAAACATAGATTCCAAACAAAAATTAAAAATCATAATTCCTACTACAAGTATTAACAAAAGAGTCGCTACTAACATCTCTTTTTTTATAGTACTATGCATGTTTGTCTTTCCTTTCTACCTACAACTCTACTATAACATATTACCATATTAAATAACAACAAATATCATAAGTAAAATATCGACATTTTACAACATTTGACATTATTCAGATAAATATCTTTCTAAAAATCCACAAACAATTTTAATTATTTTAGCATCCGTTTCATCCAATTTTTCATCACCAGAAAAAATAATAATAAGACCAACCGCATCTCCATTTATTGTTATAGTATTTACTGCATACGAACACTCTAATTTATTATTTTGAACAATAGATAATTCTTTAAAATAATTTTCTAAAATACATTCCCTTCTTTTAATCTTTTCAATTAATTCATCGCTTATTTTTTTATCAAGATACTCCTTCTTAAACTTACCAGAACATGCGATAACTTTATCGATATCAGTAATTAATACATTCTTTTTAACTAAACCATATATAGCATCTGTAAAATTTTGGGAAAGACCTTCTAATTTATTCATAACCATATATCTTTTAAGTAAAATATTCCCATCATCAACTATAACAATTTCCATACTTTCCCCATCTTGAATACGTAAATTTTTTCTAATTTCCTTAGGAATAACAATTCTACCTAATTCATCAATACGTCTAACAATTCCAGTTACTTTCATAAAAAAATCCCACCTTCTATCAATTATTTTGATAAAACATGGGAATTTTATACTTAATTATTTGTATAATCAAATAATTTTAATAAATCAATTAAATAATAAACAAAATGTTTTTCTAAACCAGCAAATTTTAAATTAATTAATAAATTTTTACCTTGCATTTTAAATCTAAAATTACGAGAAATATTACTAGCATTTATAAATAAATCAGTTACTTTTAAATTTTTATACAAATCTTCTTTGATAATTAATGTAACATCATTTTTAGTTTGAATAATATTATTAATACCAAGTTGTTCAGCCATTTTTTCAAACAATTCCTCATGCATATATACATCTATTTCATTAGTAATTTTTCCAAAACGATCAATAATCTCATTTTTAACATCTTCTAATTTAGAAATAGAATCAATGGCATTAATTTTTTTATGAATTTCTATTTTAATTTCTTCTTCATTAGTTATATCATCACCTATAGTTGTATCTACTTCTATTAACGGCTGTGAATATTTTACAACTTCTTTATTTTCACCCTTTTGTTTATCTATCTCTTCTTTAAGCATTTCTAAAAACAAATCAATTCCAACGGATGCTACAAAACCTGCTTGTTCACTACCTAAAATATCCCCAGCACCTCTTATAGATAAATCACGCATAGCTATTTTAAAACCACTACCAAGTTCAGTAAACTCTTTTATGGCATTTAGTCTTTTAACAGCTGTCTCGTTTAAAGATTTATCCTTATTATACATTAAATATGCGTAAGCTATTTTATTACTTCGACCAACTCTACCTCTTATTTGATAAAGCTGTGATAAACCAAAATAATCAGCGTTGTAAATAATTAAAGTATTAACCCTTGGAATATCAATTCCAGTTTCAATTATCGTTGTACAAAGTAAAATATCAAATTCACCATTAATAAATGCATTCATTACATCTTCAAGTTCATATTTACTCATTCTTCCATGAGCCATAACTATTCTAGCATTAGGTACTAATGATTCTAATTCAGCTTTTTTACTTTCCATGTCTTCAACACGATTATATAAAATAAAAACTTGACCGTTTCTTGATAATTCTTTATATATAGCATCTTTAACTATTTGTTTGTTTTCTGCAAATACATAAGTTTGAATAGGATATCTATTAACAGGAGGAGTTTCAATTAAAGAAAGCCCTCTAACTCCAGACATGGACATCTGTAAAGTTCTAGGTATTGGAGTTGCGGATAAAGTCAAAACATCTATACTATTTTTGTATTGCTTAATTTTTTCTTTATGCTTTACACCAAAACGTTGTTCTTCATCTATTACAAGTAATCCTAAATCTTTATAAATAATGTCATCACTAAGAAGTCTATGTGTACCTATCAATAAATCGATTTTTCCTTCTTTTAATCTTGTTTTAATTTCATTTACTTTACTTGAACTAACAAAGCGATTTAATAATTCAATAGTAACAGGGAAATTATTAAAACGATTTACGGCATTTTGATAGTGCTGACTAGAAAGAATAGTAGTTGGGCACAGAAACGCTACTTGTTTACCAGATAAAATAGCTTTAAAAATAGCTCTAAATGCCACCTCTGTTTTCCCATATCCAACGTCACCACATAAAAGTCTATCCATTGGATGAACACTTTCCATATCTTTTTTTATTTCTTTTATTACTTTAATCTGATCTTTAGTCTCTTCATATATAAAATTATTTTCAAATTCTTTTTGCATAGAATTATCTTTATCAAAAGCAAATCCTACTATGCTTTCTCTAGCAGCATATAATTGAATTAATTCTGAAGCTATACTTTCTATTTTTTTCTTTACTTTTAATTTTGTCTTTTCCCACTCATTAGAGTTAAGCTTGTTAAGTAAAGGTGTACTTCCTTCATTAGAAGAATATTTGTGAACAAAATCAATTTTTTCAACGGGAACATATAATTTATCATTACCACGATATTCTAAAAACAAATAATCTTTTTTTATACCATTTTTTACTAATGACTTAATTCCTAAATATTTCCCAATACCATACATACTATGAACTACAAAATCACCTATATTTAAACCACTAATATCTTTGATTCTCGTTCCTATTCTAAAATTACTATTATACTTATATTCTAATGAATTTTTACTGCTTAAATCGTTTTCACAAACAACAACATAATTTTCGAAAATAAAACCTTTATTTATTTTTTTTACAATAATATTTATTTTATTAGGATATATGTTTAATTCATCAGTTAAAATACCATTATCTAAAACATCAACTATTTTTTTAGTTTTATCTTTATTATTTAAACAAAAAACTACTGTTTTCTTTTTAGAAATTTCAGTTAATTTATTTTTTAAGTTTTCCATATTTAATCCTAATGATTCAATATTTCTACCATCATAATTAAGATATTCCCCATCAATTGCATTATCAAATGTTTCAAAATGATATTCTTTATTATTCTTAATATCATAAAAATCATTCATATATTTAGTACTAGTATCTATTTCTAAACTAACATTATAATCAAATATTTCTTGAAGTAATTTTTTATAACTTGCGCATAAATCTGTATAATTATTAAAAAACACTGTACTAGGAATCAACGTACTTATATTTTTTACACTAATATAGTTTGCTAAATTCTTTTGCTTTATTAAAGAGAAATCTATATTTTTATTATTACAAGTCAAAAATTCGGTATTTGGTAATATCGAAATTTCTTCTATCTCTTTAATTGAAAGTTGAGTGTCCACATCAAATATTTTTATTTTATCTATAGTATCTCCCCAATATTCTAAACGAATTGGATTTAAATTATTAAGTGGGAAAATATCAACTACATAGCCTCTAATAGCAATCTCCCCTGTTTTATTAACAATTGATTCTTTCGTATAACCAATTTCAAACAATAATTCTCTTAGTTTTTCTAAAGGAAATTCTTCATTTGCTTTAATATTAATTATTGACTTTTCATAAATATCAATTGATGGCAAAAATCTTAAATATCCCATTAAATTAGTAATAATAATCTTAGGTGATAATAAATTGATTTTTGATAAAGTTTCTAATCTAACAGTTTTTAATTCTGGAGATGACGCTAATGCTTCACTAGTTAAAAAGTCATCCATTGGAAATAAAATGACTTCATTTGTATAATTAATAAGGGTCTGATATAAAATATTTGCTTCATATAAAGACTGTGTAACAACAACAGCATTTTCTTTTTTTTCTTTAAAGTAGTTATATAAATACAATCCTTTAAGTTCACCAGTTAAACCCAATATTTCTTTTTTATCAGTTAATTTAAGTAATTTATCAAACATTTTTTCACTATCCTTTATGATTATATCTATTCATTAAGTTATCAAAACTTAAAGCTAAATAATCATTAAGTATTGATTCACTGTTTTTTATAACCTCATTTAATTTAACTAATTCATCTGTATTAAATTTGCCAAGAACATAATCTTTCATTTCAATATTATTTTTAGAAATTCCGATTTTAAGTCTTTTATAACTATCAGTACCTAAATTTTGGGAAATATTTTTAAGACCATTATGACCAGCTGAACTGCCACTAGCTTTTAACTTATATTTTCCAAGGGCTATATCCATATCATCATTAATTATTAAAATATTTTCTATGTTAATTTTAAAATAATCAACATACTTTTTTACAACTTCACCACTTAAATTCATATAAGAAAGTGGTTTAAGTAAAATAACTTTTTCACCGTTAAAAACAAATTCATTATATAAACCATTAAACTTATTTTTGTTAATCTCTATACCTTTTGTTTTAGCATAATTATCTATAACCATAAATCCTGCGTTATGCCTTGTATTGTCATATTCTTTTCCAGGATTACCTAATCCAACTATTAATCGCATTATAAATCCTCCTTGTGGTAATTACTATATATTTCGCTTTTAGATAACCCTCGATCTTTTGCAACTAATTTCATAGCATTTTTTAAATCATATCCTTGTTCTAAATAAAAATTAATATGACATTTAACATCGATGCTATTAAAATCAATTTCTATATTAGCGCCTTCTACGACAATTACAAATTCACCTTTTATATTATCTAATTCTGAAATTACATCCTTAATATACCCACGATAAATCTCTTCATATTTTTTAGTTATTTCCCGGGAAATACTTATTTTCCTATTTCCAAACACTTCTAAAATATTTCCCAAAGTGTCAAGTAATCTATGCGGTGCTTCATAAAAAATTAACGTTGATTTTACATTTTTTAATTTTTCTAATTCTTGTTTTCTCTTATTTTCCTTACTATTTAGAAAGCCATAAAATGTAAAGGGCA
>JALELF010000019.1 GCA_022771715.1 Bacillota bacterium | reverse complement strand
TTAAGAGAAAAGGCTGAATTAGTCAATTATAGAAGAAGAAAAGATGAGGAAGTAAGTGGAATAATAAAATATTCAAATGAAGAATTAATTAAAGAAATGCTTCCAATTGTTGATAATTTTGAAAGAGCAATTAAGTTAGATGATAATGATTTATCTGATGAATTATCAAAATTTTTATCAGGATTTAAAATGATTTATACATCAGTTATTAACTTATTTAATAAATATGAAGTTAAAGCAATTGATGGAACAAGTAAACCTTTTGATCCAGCATATCATCAAGCTGTATTAACAGAAAGTATTGATGGTGTAGAACCAGGTATTGTAATAGAAGTATTACAAAAAGGTTATCTATATAAAGATAGAGTAATAAGACCAGCAATGGTTAAGGTAAGTGCTTAGGAGGATATGATGATATTATTTAAAAGTATTAACTTAGAAAAACTAAGAGATATAAAAGTACTAAAGCTAAAAAAAGATTGGTTTAAGATAAATTTAGATAATCTAAGGAAAACATCATCAACTAAAAAATTAATTTTAAAATAAGGAAGGATTTGATATATATGAGTAAAATAATAGGTATAGATTTAGGTACAACTAACAGTTGTGTAGCTGTACTTGAAGGTGGAGAAGCAAAAGTAATTGCTAACCCTGAAGGAGCAAGAACTACTCCATCAGTAGTAGCATTTGGAAAAAATGGTGAAATTATAGTTGGTCAAAAAGCTAAAAATCAAATAATCACTAATCCAGAAGTATGCTATTCAATTAAAAGAAAAATGGGTACTAATGAAAAAGTACATTTAAAAGGAAAAGATTATACACCACAAGAAATTTCAGCAATGATTTTATCTAATTTAAAAGAAACTGCTGAAAGCTATTTAGGTGAGAAAGTTACAAAAGCAGTTATAACAGTTCCAGCATATTTTAATGATGCACAAAGACAAGCAACAAAAGATGCCGGAAAAATTGCAGGTTTAGAAGTAGAAAGAATTATTAATGAACCAACAGCTGCCGCATTAGCCTATGGACTAGATAAGCAAGACTCTAATGAAAAAATCTTAGTTTATGACTTAGGTGGTGGTACATTCGATGTATCAGTACTTGAATTAGGCGATGGTGTATTTGAAGTATTATCTACAAGTGGTAATAACCATTTGGGTGGAGATGACTTTGATGAAAGAATCATTGAATATTTAGTAGCTGAATTCAAAAAAGAAACTGGTGTTGATTTAACAAAAGATAAGATGGCTATGCAAAGAGTTAAAGATGCTGCTGAGAAAGCAAAAAAAGACTTATCAGGCATGACTCAAACAGAAGTATCAATTCCATTTATTTCTCAAGGAGAAGATGGACCACTTCACTTATCAGTTACATTAACAAGAGCTAAATTTGAATCATTAATTGAAGACTTATTAGATTCAACATTAGAACCAGTAAGAAAAGCTTTAAAAGATGCTAACTTAAAAGCTAGTGATATTGATAAAATCTTATTAGTAGGTGGTTCTACACGTATTCCTAAAGTAGTTGATTTAATTAAAAACGAACTTGGTAAAGAACCTTCAAAAGGAGTTAACCCAGATGAAGTAGTAGCAATGGGTGCTGCTATTCAAGGTGGTGTATTAACTGGAGAAGTAAATGATATCGTTTTACTAGATGTAACACCACTTTCACTTGGTATTGAAACATTAGGTGGAGTTATGACAGTATTAATTCCAAGAAATACAACAATTCCAACAAGCAAGAGTCAAGTATTTAGTACAGCTGCTGATAATCAACCAGCCGTAGATATTCATGTACTTCAAGGTGAAAGAAGTATGGCGAGTGATAACAAGACATTAGGTAGATTCCAACTTACTAATATCCCACCGGCACCACGTGGAGTACCACAAATTGAAGTATCATTTGATATAGATGCTAATGGTATTGTTAATGTTAAAGCAAAAGATTTAGGAACTAATAAAGAACAATCAATAACTATTACATCATCTACTGGTTTAACAGATGAAGAAATTGATAAAATGGTTAAGGAAGCTGAAGCTAATAAACAAGCAGATGCTAAGAGAAAAGAGGAAGCAGATACTAAAAATGAAGCAGAACAATTAATATTTGCTACAGAAAAAGCTATTAAAGATTTAGGTGATAAAGCAGATGCTAATGATGTATCAAAAGCTGAAGCTGAAATAAAAGATTTAAAAGAAGCATTAGATAAAAATGACTTAGAAGAAATTAAATCTAAAAAAGATAAATTAAATGAAACTGCAATGGCTTTAGCAACTAAAGTTTATGAAGCACAAGCTAAACAATCACAATCAGAAAATAACACTTCAGAAGACAAAAAAGACGATGTAATTGATGGCGAATTTGAAGAAAAATAAAATGAAGTTCTAGTTTTAACTAGAACTTTACCATTATAAAGGAGAATTTATGGCACAAAAGCAAAAAACTAGAAGTGAAATAGATAAAAATTATCAGTGGGATTTAAGTACTATATATGGTAGTATTGATGAATGGAATAAAGAATACATTAGTACTAAAGATAAATTACCTTCACTTACAAAGTATAAAGGTAGTTTGTTAAAAGACGCTAATACCTTATTAGAATTTCTAAATTTAGATACCGAAATAAATAGAAAATTAGATAAATTATTTTCATATGCTCATTTATTGAATGATGAAGATACAACTAATACTAAGAATCAAGAACTATTTGGAAAAATAGTTAATCTAAATAATGAATATTCTAAAATAACAACTTTTGTTAAACCAGAATTATTGAAAAGTAATTATGAACAAATAAAAGCATTTTATAAAGATTTACCAGAATTAAAAGAATATGAGGTTTTACTAGAAGAAATATACAGATATAAAGAGCATACATTAGATGAAAGAGAGGAAAGAATAGTAGCAGAACTTAATAAATCACTTTCTTCTCCTTCTGAAATATTTGAAAAATTAACAGATGCTGATATGAAATTTCCAGATATTGTAGATGAAAAAGGTAATAGTGTTGAATTTACCGAAAGCAATTATTCTATATTTATTCGCTCTAAAGATAGAAGAGTAAGAAAAGATGCATTTAATATTTTACATAATACATATGGAAAATATAAAAATACTTTATCAGAAACTTATGCTTCTCTTGTAGAAGTTGAAGTCGCTTTAAGTAAAATTTATAATTTTGAAAGTGCAATAAAAATGAGCTTGTTTGATGATAATATTGATGTATCAGTATATGATAATTTAGTAAAAACGGTAAATGAAAATTTAAAAGAATTATACAAATATTATGATTTGAGAAAGAAAATACTTAATTTAGATGAACAACACTTATATGACACTTATGTTAGTTTGGTAGAAGATGATAATAAAAATTATACATTTTCTGAAGCTAAAGATTTAGTATTGAAAGCACTTAGTGTTTTAGGTGATGACTATGTAGAAATATTAAACAAAGCTTTTGATGAAAAGTGGATTGATGTATTTAACAATGTCGGAAAAAGAAGTGGTGCTTATTCATCAGGCTGCTATGACACAAATCCATTTATCTTATTAAACTTTGAAGGAAAATTAGATGATGTATCTACTCTTAGTCATGAGTTAGGTCATTCAGTTCATAGTTATCTTTCAAGAGAGTTTAATTCTTATCAAAATGCTAGTTATAAAATATTTGTAGCAGAAGTAGCGTCTACTGTAAATGAATTATTACTTAATAATTACATGCTAAAAAATACTTCTGATAAAAATGAAAAATTATCAATTTTAAATAAACAATTAGAATTGTTTAAAAGTACTATTTTTAGACAAACAATGTTTGCTGAATTTGAAAGAGACATGCATGCTATAGTAGAGCAGAATGGCGTATTAACAAATGAAGTATTATGTGACGCCTATTATAAACTTGTTAAAAAATATTTTGGTGATAGTGTTTATATAGACGAAACAATAAAATATGAATGGTCTAGAATTCCACATTTTTATTACAATTTCTATGTTTATAAGTATGCGACTGGTTTATCAGCAGCAGCCTTTATAGCCTCACAAATTTTATCAGGCAATAAAGAGTATATTGAGAAATATAAAAACTTCTTAAAATTAGGTGGTTCAATGTATCCTATAGATGAGTTAAAACAAATAGATATAGATATGACTAAAAAAGAAGTAGTAGAAAGTGCCATAGAAATGTTTAAAAATACATTAGAGGAATTTGAAAAATTAATAGATAGTTAGGTGTATGAAATGAATAAAAGAGATTATTATGAAGTACTTGGTGTTAGTAAGAGTGCAACTGAAGCAGAAATAAAAAGTGCTTTTAGAAAGTTAGCTAAACAATACCACCCAGATATATGTAAAGAAGCTAATGCCGAAGAAAAGTTTAAAGAAATTCAAGAGGCATATGCTGTTTTATCAGATGAAACTAAAAGAAAACAATATGATCAATATGGTCATGCAGCATTTCAAGGTGGAACCGGTGGAGCAGGATTTGACTTTTCTGACTTCGATTTTTCTGATATATTTGGCGATATATTTGGTGGTGGATTTGGTTTTAACTTTGGTGGTAGAACTTCTTCTAGAGCATCAAAAGGAAGAGATTCCGTTTTAAGAGTGAATTTGGATTTTGAAGAAGCTGTTCATGGATGTAAAAAAACAATTAATTTAGATACTTTAGTTAAATGTGAAGAATGTAGTGGTTTAGGTGGTAGTGGTGAAGAAGTTTGTAAAACTTGTCACGGTAACGGAACTGTAACTACTGAGCAAAAAACATTATTTGGATCATTTATGTCTAGAACAACTTGTCCAACTTGTAAAGGTAAAGGAAAAACATTTAAAGCTACATGTTCTAAATGTCGAGGAACAGGTAAAGTAAAAGCTAACAAGGATATAGAAGTAACAATACCTGCTGGTGTTAATACTGGTAATCAATTAAGACTTGCTGGTAAGGGTGAAGCTGGTAGTAACGGTGGAGCTAGTGGGGACTTATATCTAGAATTTGTTGTCAAAGAACATCCTTTATTTGAAAGAGAAGATAATGATATATATATTAAACTTCCACTTACTATTACAGAAGCTGTGTTAGGATGTGTTAAAGAAATACCAACTATATATGGTAATGGTAATTTAACAATACCAGCAGGAACTCAAAGTGGTGATAAGCATAGATTAAAAGGTAAAGGCGTTGAAGACCCTAATAGTAAGAAAAAAGGCGACATGTATGTTGTTATTGATGTTATAACTCCTACTAAACTAAGTCGTGAACAAAAGAAACTATTTGAAGAACTAAATAAAACTAATTTAGAAACTGATTCTATATTTAGTAAATTTAGAAGCTATCTATAGTTTTTTTTGTATAACAAAATAGTTAAAAATAGTAGCATTTCCTTAAATTTAATGTTAAAATTATTCAAGGAGGTAGTAAGATGACACCACATATAGAAGCAAAAAAAGAAGAGATTGCCAAAACAGTAATTATGCCAGGTGATCCATTAAGAGCTAAATTTATAGCTGAAACATATTTAGAAGAATATAGATTGGTAAACAAAGTTAGAGGAATGTATGCCTATACAGGAAAATATAAAGGAAAAGAAGTAACTGTTATGGCTTCAGGAATGGGGATGCCTAGTATAGGTATATATTCATATGAATTATTTAAATTTTATGATGTTGATAACATTATTAGAATTGGTACTTGTGGAGCTTATACAGATAAAATTAAATTATATGATGTTATTTTAGCTAAAGAAGTATATACTGATTCTAGTTTTGCTAAAGTTCAAAACGGTAGTACATATAATACTTTAACATCAAATGAAGAATTAAATCAAAAAATAATAGAAGAAGCTAAAAAAGAAAATATAAATTTAATTGTTGGAAAAATACATTCAAGTGATGTTTTTTATAGCGATTTTGATATAACTAAATTATATGATACAGATAATTGTTTAGCTGCCGAAATGGAAAGTTTTGCACTATATCATAATGCAAAAATAATAGGGAAAAAAGCAACTTGCTTACTTACTGTATCAAATAATATAGTGACAAAAGAAGAAACAACTAGTGAAGAAAGACAAAAATCATTAAAAGAAATGATTGAATTAGCACTTAATTCAGTATTATAAATTAAATAGTGTCAATAATAAAAAAGAGGTGAATTATGAAATATAATCGTTATGAAATAGGTCCTTATAATTTACACGTAATAAACACAGACAAATTTAAAAAAAATGTTATAAATGTTAGTTTTAAAGAAAAAGTAAAAAAAGAAAATTTAACTATTCGTAATTTTTTAGCAGCTATTTTACTTAAGGCAACTAAATCATATCCAGATGAAAGAAGTATGGCTATTAAATCAGAAGAATTATATAATATTGTTTATGATAGTAGCAGTACTATATATGGTAATTATTCAATAATGAATTTTGAAATAACTTTTTTAGATACTAAATATACATCTACTGAATTACTTAAAGATAGTGTAGAGTTTTTAACTGAAATAATCTTTAATCCAAATGTTAAAGATAATCAATTTGATGAAAAAATATTTGAAATGACTAAAGAAGAATTAAAACTTGATATTGAAGCAATAAATGAAAATCCACAAAAGAAAGCTTCAAAATTATTATTTGAAAATATGGATAAAAGCGCACCTTTTGCTTATTTAGCTGATGGTTATATAGAAGATTTAGATAATATTACTAATAAAGAATTATATGATTATTATAAAAATGTTTTAAAAAGTAATTTAGTTGATATATTTGTGATAGGAAATAACTTAGATAATATTAAAGAATTGATTATAAATAATTTTAAAATAAATACTATTAAAAAGCCCGCAACTAATTATTATTTAGTTCATAACAAATTTAGAAAAAGAGTTAAAACAGTTAAAGAAAAAGAAACTATAAATCAAAGTGTTTTAAAAATAGGTTTTAAGTTTGATAATTTAACTGAATTTGAAAGAAAATACGTCCTTAATATTTATAATTATATATTGAGTGGTGGTCCAGATTCTAAATTGTTTAAAAATGTTAGAGAAAAAAATAGTTTATGTTATAACGTAAAATCAAATATATCAAAAATATTCAATCTTATGATTATAACCGCTGGTATAGATGCTAAAAATTACAAAAAAACAGTATCACTTATAAAAAAAGAATTAAAAAATATGGAAAAAGGAGATTTTAGCGAAGAAGAAATAAATTCTGCTAAAGCAATATATAATAGTAGTATTTTATCAATGCAAGATTCTCCTTATAATTTAATAGGTGTTTATAAAGCAAAAGAGTATTTAAACTTAGACCCAATTGAAGTAAGAATTGAAGAAATAAAGAAAGTTTCCAAAGAAGATATTGTAAAACTATCTAAAAAAATTAAAATGGATACTATTTTCTTGCTAGAAGGTGAATGTGATGAATAAAGTAAAATTTAAAGGTTTAGATTTAACATTATATAAGGAAAAACTAAAAAATGGTTTAGAAATATATGTAGTTCCTTTTAGTAATGTCAATAATAACTATGTAACATTTACTACCAAATATGGTTCTGTTAATAACGAATTTGTTCCAATTGATAGTGATTCTATGTTTACTGCTAAAGCAGGTATAGCTCATTTTTTGGAACACAAATTATTTGAACAAAAAGATGGAATAGATCCTTTTACTTTCTTTTCTGAAAGAGGAGCAGACGCTAATGCTTCAACTACTTATTTTAAAACCACTTACTTATTTGCTGGTCCTGACTTTTTAGAGGAAAAC
>JALELF010000067.1 GCA_022771715.1 Bacillota bacterium | reverse complement strand
GTTTTCTATTTTACTAATTAATTCTGTTTTATTATTTTCTATACTTGTAGTGTTACTATCTACTTTCTTTTCAAGTTCATTTATTTTTTTTATTAGTTCTTCTCTTAATAAAGCTGATTCTTCGCTTGTTCCTATAGAAGTACCTACTTCATCATAATCTTTTGTCGCATAAAACTCGCCATCCGTTATATTAATAGCTACATCTCCATTAGATTTAATCTTAACATAAGAGTCTCCTACTGGGACTTTTCCATTAAATGATAATTCTTTATCTCCTGATACCATTTTCCCATTATTAACTTTGAATTCTATTTCTTCAAAATAGTCTCCTGTTAATTTACTATTTAAATAATATTCATTAGCAGCTTCTATTAAGCCTATTGCAGAATTCTTAAAATTCTTTTCTCTAGCACTTTCCATAGTATCTTTTATTATGGGTACTGTTATCAAAGCAATTACACCCATTAATATTATTACTGATATTAATTCTATTAATGTAAATCCTTTACTTTTATGACAATTTAATTCTAAACTGCCCCCCTATTACTATTTGTTAACATATAAACACTTCCTTTTCTAAATTCATTATATAAAATATTTTCTTTGTAAACAATATTTATACAAAAATATAGTTATTTTAGACATTTAATTTACAAAAAAAGAGTATTTTAGGATACTCTTTTCCTCATATATTACAAAGTTGTGAAACGCCAATCTATTTCCAGCTAATTACATTTTTTGCAATAACATCAAAACATCAATTTAACCACTAAAATTGATACAATAATTCCTATTGCATCAGCAATAAGGCCGGATGCTAAAGCATATCTTATCTTAGTAATTCCAACTGTTCCAAAATATAAAGTTATAACATATAAAGTTGTATCTGAAGAACCTTGCATAACTGAAGCTAATCTACCAATATAACTATCAGGTCCAAAAGTTGACAAAATATTAGAAGTAATTGCTAAAGAAGCCCCACCTGATATTGGTCTAACTAAAAAAAGTGAAAACAATTGCGGTGGAAGATGAATAAAACTAAAAAATCTTGCAAACAAATCTAATACTCCACAATTGATAAATATATTAATTCCAAATATCATAGCAAGTAATCCTGGAAATAAATTAATAATCATTGAAAAGCTTTCTTTAGCACCTTTTATAAAAACATCATATATATTTATTTTTTTTATTAAACCGCTAATTATGATAATTAAAACGAGAATTGGTAAAACAAAATCAGACATTATGAATTTCTCCTTCTAAAAATCTTATCAACTATAATAGCTAATATTGTTGAAATGATTGTCGCTATTACTGTAGCTAAAACAGTTTCGGTGGGATTGGTACTTCCATGCATTAGTCTAAGAGATATAACTGTAGTTGGAATAATAGTAAGACCACTAGTATTAAGCATTAAAAAAGTAATCATACTTTTAGTTGCTGTTTTTTTGTCTTTATTATCTTTTTGTAAAGCATTCATTGCCTTTAAACCAAATGGTGTAGCAGCATTCCCAAGCCCTAACATATTTATTACTACATTGCTGGAAATATATCCTAATGCTTCATGATTAGAAGGAAGTTCTGGAAAAAGCTTACTCAATATTGGTTTAAATATATTAGATAATTTAATTAGTAACCCAGATTCTTTAGCTATTTCCATAATACCTAACCATAAAGCTATAACAGGAAATATTTTTAAAATCATTTCGATTGTAGTAGTAGTTGATAATAAAATATTTTCATTTATAACACTTGTTTTACCATTTATAATTCCTAATAATATACCTACTACAATAAAAAATCCCCATATTTTATTTACCATAAGTTTTTAAACCATTTCTTTAATTTGCTAAAAAAATTTTGTTTTTTTTCGATTTTATTTACATATATTTCTGTTTCATAAATATTAGTATCACCTAATTTAACTACTACTTTCCCTACTACATCATTATTTTCTACTGTTTCTTTTTGTTCTAATTTGAAATTTAAAATTATACTATTTGTTTCATTATTGTTAAGCGGATAAGAAAAGTTATCCTTAATATAAAATTCATAATTATCGTAATAATTGTCATCAACTATATCTATTTTACCTTCTTTTAATATTTGATAATTATTAAAAGTATCGAAAGTTTCTTCATATAGCTTTTTATGATCTAAAAAATCATTTCCATCATTTAAAGTAACTACAACTAAATTTATATTATTTTTACTAGCAGTAGTTACTAATGTTCTTTTAGCTATTTCAGTAAAACCTGTCTTACCACCAGTTGCATATTTATAACTATTGAGTAATTTATTTTTATTATGCCATATATATGTATTCATATTAGTTTTTAGGGTGTATTTTTTTGTACTTGTTACTTTCCTATACAATTCATTCTTCATAGCGTAACTAGTTAATAAAGCCATGTCATATGCAGTAGAATAATTACTTTTTGGTGTATCTAAACCACTAGGATTATTAAAAGTAGTATTTTTCATGCCAAGTTCTATAGCTTTTTGATTCATTAATTTAACAAAATCTTCTACACTTCCACTTACATTTTTAGCTATGCTTAAAGCGGCGTCATTACCACTTCTAAGCATTAATCCATAAACCAAATCTAACAATTTCATTTCTTCATTTTCTTTTATATATATTCCTGAACCATATGCATCTCGTATTTCACTTCCTATTTTAATAGTATCATTTATTTTACCACTTTCAATAGCTAAAATAGACGTCATTATTTTTGTAATAGATGCTATACTTCTTACTGTATGTATATCGTCAGCATACAGTATTCTTTTACTATCCATGTCCATCAAAATAGTACACTGACCACTTGAATTAAAAACATTATCTTCAGTTGCTTTTACATTAAAAGGTACAAGAAATAAAAGCAAAATTACTATTCTTTTTATCACACTATCACCTAAAAAAATATATGAAAAAAAGGACTAGTTTATGTCCTTTTTATAAATCATTTGTTTCATTAGTTACTATTACATCACTTTTTTTCACAATAATTACTGGCATAACTTCACAAATTGATGACTTATCTTCTCCATATATTTTAGAAGTAATCGTATCTATTTTTGTTAAAGCAAATGCTTGGTTATCATTGTAATTATCACCTAACCAGTAACAACTATTAGATGTATACAAATACTTAAATTTATCATTTAGGAATGTAAAATAACCATTATATGAAATAGCTTTATTTGTTATTTCAGTAATTCTATTTGAATTTTTCATATTTCCTATAATAGAGTTTGATAAAGTTGGCGCAACTAAATAAGAATTTTTAACATCAGTTGATATAACTTTTAGTAAATCACTTACGGTAAGACTTCTATGTTCTACCGTCCAACCATTAGTTACTCTATTAAACGTATTCTGATACTCATCATAAGTAGATGATTCATAAGTACTATATATATTTGGAAGTAATGTAATTGTTTCACTATTTAATTTATTGTTAGCATCTATAACTGTTGTACTCATACATGTAGTGCTAAGTTCTGTACAAAACTTATTATTAACTGGATCAAAAAGTATTTTTTTACCAAACACATAATCTCTTGAACTAGACTTTTCACTTTCTACATATTGCTCAGCTGTTACATTTATTACTATTTGAATGGATGGTCTTATTACATATTTAGAATTAAATTGTTTTTGAAATTTTTCATTTTTATCGAATTGATAAGCATTTTTCCCCCATTCGCTATCAAGACTATCATTTCCAGAATCAAGTGGCCATGAAACAGATACCTCAAATGAACCAGTACCAGTTTCTGCTAAAACAACTTTATTGCTTAATCCAATATTTACATGGAAAGGATATTCGTGTGATAAAGTATCTTCTAATGTGTCACTATCTAATTCTTCACTTGTCACAAATTCATCATTTAAAATACGAGCTGATATTATTTTGTAGCTAAGCTCTGCATCAGAGTCACCAAAGTTTTGTATATCAATTACTTCACTAACTGTATCCATTCCGGGATATATTGTTGGTAAAGATATTACAACATTATTTGATACTGTCTCACCAGATTTGCTTAATTCTATATACCAGGCTTTAACATCTATTTCAGTTTCTAATTTAGAAAGGCCACTGTATGCGAACCATGCTAAAGTAGTGAATATAAAAGAAGCTACAATGAAAAATAGTGAAATTAAATTTAACTTTAAATATAATTTGTGTCTTTTTTTCATTGTTACACTTCCTTATCTTTTTTTCATTTCTTCTTCTTTTTTTTCTAATAAAGTTGATATTATTTCAGAACCAATTATATAAAATATTGGAACTATTATAAATAAGTAAAAGCCTATATTTGTGCTTACAATTTTATATACTAGTGAAAGCATAATAGACTTGTAAACAACCACACCATACACTTGACTTTCATCAACTATAGGGTCTTCCACTAAGTTGGCAAGCCCTTTTGTATGAAAAACATATTTGCCATTTTCATCTTTTTCAATACTTACAACTTGGTGGGTAATAACTTTACCATAAAAATTAGAACTTTTTCCTAAGTAGCTAATTGTATCTCCTACTTTTATTTTATCTGGACTAATATCTCTAGAAATAAGGACATCACCTACTTTATATTTAGGTTCCATACTTCCTGTCGCTACCGCAAACATTCTATGATTAAATAATGACATTTTGTTATCACTGAAGCGTTGTAAGAAAACAACTAAAACAAATGATATAAGTGCAATTATTATTATTGCTTTTATTGTCGTCATTATAATTTTAAAAATTTTATTATCCTTTAACTTCTGCATTTTATCTCCTTTGAATTATTATAAATCTTGCACTTTTTTCAAATATTCATCCATTTCTTGTTTGAACTTGTTTTTTATATCAGTGCTTCCTAATTCGCTTCTGCTTCTACCATTATTAATTTCAATGGAAACTAAACTTAGTAATTGTTCTTCCGTTACTTTAATTCCATTATTTAATAATATTTCCATTGCTCTTTCTACTTGCTCCATTATCATAATCATAGCATATTGAGTAAGTTTTTCTCTTTGATCTTTTCTAGTGCTACATATTGAATCTAATACGAAATAATCCATTAAGAAAGAATCATCTAACATCTTTCTTAGTGTTTCATTTCCACTTGTATCCAAAGATTTACTTTTTTTCGATTCATCTTTAACATAATTAAGAATAAAATCCCATAATTTAACTGCCATTTGAAAATTAGGGTTTTTAAGAATCATATTAGTTTTTTTGATAGGTGGTACAACAAATGAAGCATGTATTTTATCTAATGATCTAACAAGCTCACTTCTTTCCCACAATGTAATATAATCTCTTAATCTTTTAATTCTTCTCTTAGTATCTTCAATCTGCTTTCTGAAATTACCACCTTTTTCACCATTATTGGTTTCTTTAGCACTAATTCTTAGTTCAATTTTAAGTCTTTCTTCACCATTTTCAGTAGATGATGAATACTCTAATTCTTTTTCATTTTTAGAATCTAACTTTTTTAACATTTCTTCTTTTTCTAAAACAAACCTTGATACTTCATGTATTAATGTATAAATGAATCTATTTTCGTATGTGTTAAATGTTTCTTCTCTAAGTAGTACTAGTATTCTAGATGGTCTTACATCACGATTTTTTTCAATTTTTTCTATATAGTTGGTATGCTTGGCTAAATCTTTAACACTTTCTACACCTATTTTCTTTGCTTTTTCTATTTTTTGCACTTCTGTTTCGGTAATAAGTGCTACTTTAGGATTTCTTACAATATTGTCAACATAAGGAAAGCATTCTTCTAATATTTCTAACCATTCCAATGAATTTAGATTGCTATCTAAATCAGCTTTATAATGCATTCCTGATTTAATATTTTTGATAAACAAATCACACTTATTTTTTAAATGTTCATCTACTTCAATATTAAAGGTTTTAGCCATCAAGCATCACTCCTATACTGTTTTCTTTAATCGTTCAAGGAAACTAATACATTCTTTCATTTTTCCTTTTCCAACTTCTTTATCTAGGTATTTAATAAATACATCAATTTCATCACGAATTAAAGCAATGTTTAATTGTTCAAATTTTCTTAATACTTTTTGTGCCAAGAAATAATCAATTGCTTCTATTTCGTCGCCACCGCATGCTACATAAACAGAAGTAAATGTTTTTAATTGCTTCATGATACGATTACCAAAAGCAATTCTAAAATGCTTTATTACATAATCATCTAATTGCCCTACTAAATCAATACTTTTTTGTGAAACAGGATGTGTTTGTAATGCTTCTCTAAACAAGTTTTCTAGATAACTTGAATTCATTGCAATTGCATCTTGTTCACGACATTCAAATGGGTCAATTTTACTATTGATATCAATTGGCATTGCTCTATCATATACTTTATCTGTAACCATGAATGTTGAGTCATCGTTATTGATTGTACCTATGTACCATAAGTTACCTGGTAATCTTAATTTACCTTTATCTAAACGTTTTGGGTCATCTGGCCAAATTGTTGTTACAAGTTCAATATTCCATTCACTTCTTTGTGGAATTTCTAGAATTGAAAGCATTTCTGCAAAATAGTATTCAACACGTGCTATATTCATTTCATCTAGAATTATTGTATGAACATTATCATCATATCCAGCTTTATATAGTTCTTCTAAAACGTTTGATTCATTAAATTTCTTTGTAAATTCGTTGAAATAACCTAATAATTCTGTCTTATCACGCCAAGATGGTTGAACTGACGCTACACAAGAATCGTTTTTAACAAATTTTCCCCAAGCATATGCTAAGGAAGTTTTACCTGTACCAGAAATACCTTGTAAAATTATAAGTTTACCACAAGCAAGTCCACCTATAAATGCTCTTAATAATGATGCATCATAATATAGACGAAGTTGACTAGCAGCAAAGCATCTTAAATCATCAACTAATTCCTCTAATGTAAAATTATTGTTATAATTTTTAATCTTATAATTAGCGTATTCTTCATCGATTCTAACAAGTTTAGGAAATCTAATATTTCCTTCTTCTTCCATACTATTATCTGGAGTTTCTTCAGGATTCTCTGGATTATCGTTACTATTTTCTTCTTCATTAGGATTAAGTCCTAATTGAGAAACTTTCATAGCCATTAACTCTTTCTTTTCCTGCATTAAATCTCTTACTTGATTATTTAATTTACCTATCTCATCTAACAATTCATCTTGATCTAGTTTTCTTTTTCTAAATCTTAATATTTTTCTTATTCCAAAGAATATTAATAATAATATCGCTACTAATATTAGAACGAATATAGCTACAGCAAGTCCTACAAATAGCCATTCAATTCCTTTAAAACTTCCTTTATAATTACTGATTATTTCTTTATAATCATAATAATTAAACATTTGGATTACACCATTTATAATCCCTTTGAAAACTTCAATAACACCATCAAAAAATATGGAAACAAATTCGTAGAAAAATCTTAAAAATGTATTCATATTTTATTCACCTCCAAAATCACCCAGTTTTTTTGCGTTTTCTTTTATTATTTTGTCTAATAATTCATTAGGTACTATTTCTATTAAGCTTGTTATATCTTCTTCTTCTTTATCTATAAATAAGTAATCTGCCATATATAAGTAACCTAAACTTTTTTCATTCATATTAATTTTTTTATTTATTAAAATTGATAAATTATAACCATCTTTCTTTAATCTAGTAGTTGTTTTTTTATTAGCAAATATTGTTTCTATATCTACTAAAATAAACACATGATTTTTAGCATAATCATCATCTATTAATTTTAATAAGCCATCTAATTTTTTCTCTTTTTCATATAATCCTTTAGGAATATGAATTATGTATTTCTTGCTGTAATCAAATGCCATTATATCACGAGCTATTTGTCCTGATAAAAGTGTTAGTAAAACAGCAATTTTATCTTCAGCTACGATTCCTTCGTTATAAGTTTTATCTACTATATATTCACTATATACTTTGCTGAACGATATATTATGGTTAAGAACTACTGCATATAAATCTTTTTTAGAAACTATTTTATTTAATTCAATTTCAAATGTATTTGTTTCTAATTTTTTTAAACTTGCATCCATTATATCCATGCATTTTTCTTGAACTTCATTAATATTATAAATAACATAAGTTATATAATCTTTATCCCAATCTTTACATTTTTTAATTTCTTTTTCATATATCTTATTTTTATTTTCTTCGTTTCTATTTTGTTCTAAAACCGCAATTAATTTTAATGTTTCACTGTAAGCATTGATTATTATTTGTTGTTTTTCATCTCTAATATATTTTTTTGATAATTTTTGTGATAAATCAGTAATAGCTGATTTAACTTTAGTAATATTTTTTGAATCTTCACCATTATGATATTTTGCTGTCATATAGGCTACTATGAAATCATCTCTTAAATTAGATTTCATAACATAAGCTCTTTCTTTTTCTAATAAAATATCAATTATTTGACTAATTTCAATTCTTTTAATTTTTAAGGATTTTTCAATAATATTTTTTGATTTAGTATTATCACATTTTACTTTTAATCCTTCTAAATCAAGTGGTGCTCCTTTTTCATTTTTACCAGTATTATGTTTATCTAATTTTTTTACTACTTTTTCTGCTTCTAATGTTACTTTATAAACCTTAGTTGGTTCTTCTTTTTCTTTTTTAACTTCCTTTTTTATTTTTCTATCTATATCACTTGTATCAGCAGATATAATTCTAAACATAGAAGTTTTGCTTAATTCTTCTTCACTCTTTATTTCTTTTTCTTCTTCATTTTTCTCTTCTTTAATTTTTTCTTTAGCAGTTTCATCTTTTATTTTTACAACTCTAAACATGGAAGTTTTACTTAATTCTTCTTCTTTTTGTGATTCTGTTATAGTAGGTTCTTCTTTAATAATTGTTTCTTGTTTTATTGGTTTTATTTCTTCTTTTTTCTTTGTTTTTTCTACTTGTTTTACTGCCTCTTTTTTTATGTATTTATTTATTAAATCATTAATTATTGTTTTTATTTTATTTCTTCTTTTGATATTTTCTTCATTAGTATTGAACACTAAATTAAATAACCATAATGTAATAATTAAAGCAATTATAACATTAGGATTAAATATTGTTTTTCTAAATATTCCAAATCCTCCTAACACTTTAACTACTTTACCAACTATTTGTGTTTGATCTATTGGTTCATCTTTTGATGAATTAGCATCTCCCTTAGTTATATAAGTTCCATTATAAGCTTCTATTATTCGATGTGTTATATAGTTGCCATCTTGCTTATAAGTTATAACATCGTTCGTGTCAACATTTTTAGTTAATTTTAAGATTATCCAGTCGCCTGCTTCTATATAATCACTCATACTACCAGTCTGTACTTCAAACATTGAATAACCAAAAAAATTAGCATAATCATTTTTTAAAACTTTAACTTGGAATCCAGAATAAATGGAAACAAGTAAAATAATAACAAATATGCCTATTAATATATTCAAAAAAATATTAGTTGTTTTCTCTAAAATAATATTTTGTTTTTTCATAACATAACCTACTATCTCTACTTTAAACATTTTATCATATTATGTCGTTTTGTGCAATAATAATATAAAATTTTAATCAAAAAAAAATACTAATTTTATAGTATTTTATTCTTCATCGCCATACTTAATTTCAACGATTAAGGCATACACTTGATAAACAAAGAATAAGAAGCTTGGTACTAAAACAGCAAATAAAAATCCCCATCTAGATTCAAGAATTGATAAGATTGAGCCGATCCCACTATATTGTTTCTTTCCTATTCCTATCACAAATTCATATGAATAGTTATCTCCATTTTCAAATGATACAGCCTCACTATCTTCATGTACTTGTCCAACTTTTCCTATCTCTATATTGGCATTGCCCTTACTATCAACACGATAAACAAATAATTCGTCGCCCTCTTTTATATATCTAAGTCTTTTTTCTTCGACAATAACTAAGTCTCCTTTTTTGTATTTTTCGCTTGCTATATCATCTTTAATTATTACAAATGAAGTATCACCAACTTTAGTTACTCCATAATCATTAAAGTTTAATAATAGAAATGTCATAACAATCGCAAATGTAAAAAATGCGACAGTAAGAATTCCTAAAAATATTTTTTTTATTACTTCTAATGCTTTCATCTATACCACCTATTCTAATAATATCACATAATATTTTAATTCGCAACTATTTGTTACATTCAGTTTGTGTTTGAATAACAAAATCATCGTTTAAATTGTCATTATTATCATAGACAATATAACTTAAACTGGTTTTGCTACTTATTAATAATTTTATTTCTGACACGTTTCCAAGTTCATCTTTGTTTGATATATACTTTGAATCAATGTCTATTACTTTTGTTTTGCCATCAAAAGAAACACTTATACATTTATCTGTATCATAAGTATTTGTAATTGTTAGTCTATTGTAATTTTCATATTTTTCATATGACTTTTTTATTTCTCCTACTACTGTATCTGTGTAATGTAATTTATATGTTCCTTGTAAAGTTTTTTTATAAGGACTTATACTTTTTGCGTACACATTGACAGTTACATCATTCATAGTATAGTCTTCGTTATTTTTAACTATCTTAAATGATAAATTGTTGGTTGCGACTTGGTGAGTCCAAGTATATCCTTTTAACTCACATTCTGTTTTTGTTAAACTAGATGTATCTATGCTTTCATTATTAGTACATACTTGAAAACTTGATAAAATTCCAGTATATTTGGGCTTATCATTAACTAAGCAAGTTAAATAATCATTACCCACCACTTCGCAACTAACTTCATATTCGATATCAAAGTCAGTAATTAAGCTTTGATTTAAGTTGTTTCTAACATTAAAAGCTATGTCACTACCATCCCAAAGGGTATTAACATTATTTTTATTGTCTTCACTTAAGTCATCACTCTCAAAATAAAAACCTTGACTTTTCAAATAATAATTCCATACAGAGTTTGAAGCATATTTGGCAAAAGAAATAGAACGAATGCATACAAAACCACCAAATATAATTAGTAAAAATAATAATATTTTTTTCTTTTTCATAAATATCCTTTCTATGTTTTTTGCCAACTTTTTATTTCTATATTTATATAATCAACTAAATTAGAGTACATTTTATCACTATATTCGCTTGGAAATGTAACCTTTAATTTATAGTTGTTTTCTTTTGCTTCTTTGTAGTTTAATTCTTCTACATTAGAATTACATATTAATTCATTTGATTCGTTTCTACTATAAGTCTCATCGCAAGTTAAAATTAGGCTTTCACCATTTTCTTCTACTTTATATAACTCTATAGTAAGTGGTACTAAATGATAAGTTTTTACAATCATTTGATATTCTATTGTTACATTACTTATTTTAGTATCTTTACTATTACTTACTGAAAATGCATATTCACTATCTTCTCCTGGATTTAAATTTAGAATTGGTAAATTTAATTTATCTACTTCTTCTGCATTAAATATGAAAGTAGCTACTTTTTGATCAATCGTTCCTAGTTTGCTTGTACTAAAAAATGAATAAGTAATGCCAAAACCAAATATTAGTAAAATTAGAGTAGATAATATTAACAATGTTTTATATTTCATAACTACCACCTATCTAACAAGAAAATATTTTGAAATTGAACTTACTTTTTTTGTACCATCATATAGTTCAAAAACAAATTTATATCCAGTGTTTTCTAATTCGTTTGCTTTTAATGTAATACTAAATGTAGTATTGGCTAAATATGTATTATTACCAATATTTTCTAAATTTTCTACTGTATAATTATTTAAATCAATTAGGGAGTAATCTTGATTGTACGCAGTTAACTCATCCTTTTTATATAAAGATACTCTAACAGTTGGATTAGTTAGTCCTTTTACATTAATACCAAAATCGATTACAGTATTTTCTTTGCTTATAATTCTTTTACTATCATCCATAGTAACATTAAATGAATAATCATTACTAATATTATCATTTACAATTGTTACTGGTATTTTTATCGTATTTATTAATTCGTCATAATATGTATTATCATATGATACGAAGTTAGATACTTCTATGTAGAAATTACCAGCTTCTAAATTAGCACTATTGTTGTGAGTTACTATTGTAAGTGTCTTAGTAACACTTCCTACACTATCACTTATTGGTATTCTTACAATACTATCAGTATCTGGCACATAATTAATTTCGTTTACTTTAAATTCTATATTTTTTAAATATGAACTATTTAATATATTACCATTAGAATCTACCATTTTAATAGCTAATCCTTGTTTTTTATCCTCATATGTTGTATCAAATACTTTTAAACTATTGATATAATCATAGCTAACACCGCTAGTAATACTAATATCTAGTTTAGAATCGCTATTATAAACTAAAGTATCATTATTATAATTTGTACTCATACTCAAATTAGCACTTTTATTTACATAAATATTAAATGGCTTAATATTATCTTCAAGTGTATTTCTTACTAAATCATTGTTTTGTAATTTTAAATAAGCTTTTAGAACACTAATATTTTCATCAATACTTGCGCTTTTAAAATCAATTATAATATCTATACTTTCTGTACTAATAACACTATTTTCCTCGTAAATATTTGTTTTATTTTTTTCAGTAAACAATGTAAAGGCATAACTAGCTTCTTTTTCACAGGAATTAGTAGCGCAACTATCATTGTAACCAAATATATCTTCTGTAGTATCAACTACATATTCATATATTTTATTATTCGTTTTTAGCGTAATTATAGTTCCTTTAGGTAATAATTGATTAGTCACTAAATAATGTTTTCCTGTTATTGTATCATCACCAGTATAGTTAAATTTTAATGTCATTTTTGAATTATTAGTTATATTTAAATCTGTATTACTATGACTACCGGATGATATATTTAATGAATAACCATTATAGATAATATAATCAGTATTAGCGTATGTTACATAACCTGAATTATCAATTACTTTAACATATACTATATATTTACCAATTGTGTTTAGGTTTATTTCTCCATCATAATTAGTCCATGTTACTGAATCTAATTTTGAACTATCAATTATATTACTTGAAATATAATATTCTATACTTTTAACACCTGATAATTCATCAGTAGCGGTTACAGTAACTTTGTTAGCTTTATTTATGTATGTATAATTTAAATTATTTCTTAAATCAGTCCAGTTTAAATCATTTAAAGTTATATTAACATCTGATCCAGATAAATCTAAAATCAATAAATCTGAATTAATGTAATAAGTATTTACACCATCAGTCGCTTTAACATAAATAATATAAGCGCCCTCTTCAGTTATTGAAACTATATTTTCATATTGTATCCAATCACTAATTTGACTTAATTCAGAATATGTTAATTTTTTATTGCTGATGTAATAATATTTATCTATATTACTTAATTCATTTATATTTTCAATACTAAATGTTATATTTTCTTCTAACTTAATTTTTATTAATTCATCACTAAAACTATCAAAAGTATATGTTTTTACATGCAAATTAACAAAAGGATTATTAATATCATCACTATATAGTAGTGGATAATTATCATCTACATATATCCAAACATTATTAGGATTGTCTTTTATGTTTTCACTAGATATAAACTCATTATAAATTGTAGACATAAATTCTTTACTTTTTAAATTTTCTAAAGTTGTCTTTGTAAATAAATTACTATCTTCATTAACTACATATGAAGATGTAACTGTTATATTAGAATCGTCTAATTCATTAATCGCAGGTTTACTAGATATGTTAAATGAATTATTTATTACTAATACGGCATTTTCTACCTTTTCAATTAATCCTGAATCATTAGAAGTGTTATATGTGTTGGTTAAAGTAGAATTACCTGTTACTTTATAAACTAAACCACCATTACTATTTATTAAGCCATTATTATATGCATTAATTAAATTTGAATTATTTAGTATTCCAACAATACCACTTGCCATGTTATTGGAAATAATTGTACCTTTATTAATAGCGTTTCTTAAAGTCGAATTATCTAATACACCTATCATACTAGCTATATTATCTTTATATGTTATTTCGTAAGTTACATTACTTAATGTCGCTTGTGATTCAGTATCGGATAAATAACTTATAGTAAATGTATTACTTGGTAATTCTAATTCAAATTGATTATTTGTTAGTATGGTATCATTTATCTTTAATGTACCATCTTCTAAAGTATAATCACCACTTACTTTGACTGATATAATGTTAATTAAATCATTTGGTATTGTTATTTTTCTTATTTCACCACTATTTAATTGTTCAACAGTAATGGTACCTGTTTTTGAAAGAATATTTTTATTACTAATCATATATCCTTCAAATAATATATTTTCTATATTGGAATTAATTGCTTTATCTATAACCCCAGTTTGTTCACCAATTAATAAAGTATTTTTTAAATAAAGATTAGATATGTTTCCTTCTAAATTAGTAAAAAATGAGGCATTTTCTTTATTCAAATATAATCCATATATTGTATAAGAATCAAAATCAATTGTTCCTTTAAAATTATCTAATGAATTAAAAATATTTACAGAACCTACTTTATTAGTAAAGTCTATACTATCATAATAAATATCATCTTTTACATAATAATCAATATTATCTAAAGTATAAACTATTTGATTGTTTTCATATTTGAATGAGCCTTTATTTAATATAATATCATTGCTTAAAACAAAATATTTATTTTTATAATTATCTGATTTTAAGTTTTCAAAGAAATAAGCAAGTTCACTGCCATTTGATATAACGTAAGGATCACTAGATTCACCAGTTCCTGATTTATAAGAGCTGGCAATGCTTCCATCCCAGACATTTACATCGAATGTAACCCTATTCTTAAAACGTGCTAGGGATGGAATACCAACCGATAACATCATGATAAAAATTATGCCAATTATTAAATAAGTTATTTTATTTTGCTTTGAAACTTTTTTTAATTCAGTCAACTTTTATCATTCCTTTCATTATAGTCCTTCATAACCAGCTAAGTCTTTGATGAAATCTATTCCTAAATCAATAGGAGCCCCTACTGAATTAGTTTCAATACTATCAATATCTTGGCCTTCAAGCCATATATATACACGACATTTAGTTATACCATTAGGTATTTGAAATAATGGTGTATCAAAATCTTCATCTCTTCTAGTTGTCTGTAAAGCAAAATGTTCTGTATCTAGATCTACTCCAGAGTTAACGAAACTACTTTTATGATTCAAGTACATTCCGTCTTTATATACACCATAAGTTGGAACATATTCTCCATCTGTTAAAGTTATGCCAAACCTAGCAGCATCGTCTATTGACTTTTGCGTATGAACTGTGCTAAATGGTTCATATATTACTGACACACAATTATTATTGCATTTTAAATTTTGAATTTGTTCTGGCGTTGCTTTTAATGTAGTATCACCTATTCTAACAATACCAAGGCGCATAGAATTCATTATTCCTGACATTTTTTCTCTTTTTTCATCATCAACATCTTCATCAAAGTCAAAGAATGTATATTCAGTTAAGTATAAATTATCGCTTTTAGGTGAACCACTAACATTCTTGAAGAAAACATCAAACGCAACAAAACGGTTTCCTTCATTTTTAGCATTTTCTCTAATAGGAACAGTTATTAAATATTTTTGTCCTCTTTTAGCTCCATATCGATACTTTTCTATTTCTCCATAAAACATGCTAAATTTATCAGCATTAGGATTATTTATTCCTATGGTTGAAACAGTCCATAAACCATTAGCAGCCCATTGATTTGTATGATTTGGATAAATATTAGTTATATTATCGATAATAGATTCTCTTGATACTTCTATTTCACTAGAGAAATTAACACCATCTAATGAAATAAACAATCCGGTATCTGTAGATACTTTCATATTAATAAATTTAACCTTAACATTTAATGAAGCTGAAAACCAAGCATATGTCGAAATAATTAGAAGTGTAGTAGCAAATAAAACTACACCAAATAACACTTTAGTCCTTTTAGTAAACTTAGGCATTTCAAATTTCTTTTTCTTTTTTTTCTTTTTTGATTTAGTACTCATCAAAAACCTCCTATAAACAATTAAAGAATAACCAACTTGTGATTATTCTTTAATATTTATACACATATTACTAACATAACCATTAGTCAGTATATTTTTATTATTCAGTTACAATAACTGTTAACACTTTAGTACCTAAGTTACCAGCAGCATCTTTAACAGAGTAAACTACTTGATATGTTCCTGCGACATCAGTATTAACTGTACCTGTTTTAGTTATAACACCAACGCCTGTTTCTTGAACAGCGACTAATTCTGTATCAGTAACTGTATTTACTGTATATACATCTTCGCCATTTTCATTTGTTTTAGTGAATGTTGTCACTTTATCATAAGCTTTAGCTGTTACTTTTGTCTCTAAATCAAGTGTTGTTCCTTTTGCAGTTGTTAATGTATCATTTGTTAATCCTTCACCTGTCAACTTAATGAATGGTTTAGTTTTATCATTAGCTGCTTTATAAGCTTGTGTTTCTTCATCCCAAACAAATGGTCCGTCTCCTTCATTTGTTGTTGAGCCTTGATAATTAGTATCTTCTTCATTGAATCTTTGTTTAGTGAATCCAAAGTTTACAGATATTTTCTTACCAATTTGTGCGAAGTCATAGTTATCAACATCTTGTCCTTCTAAGAAAACATAAACTCTTACTTTAGTAATACTATTTGGAGCTAATGAGAAGAATTGTTGTCTAGATGTACCTGTTTTTAATTTATCACTATCAGTGAATGTTTTAAATGCTTCTAGTACAGTAGAACCTGTATAACCATTATAATCAGCTCCATCATATACATCTACTACTGGAAGATCTCCTTCTTCGTTTTTATAATTGATTTCGTCTGAAATTGCATATGTTTGTTTTGCAAGACCATCTACTAATGGTGAACATGTTCCTTCAGCACCATATGTTGTAGCATCAGTTCTAGATTTACATGCATTATTGTAGTTTGAAATTGCATCTGCTACGTGATTTCTATCATTTGGTTCCCAAATTGTAGCGGTACGGCAAATTCCTGTTGTTGTGTTGATAGCATTCTCATTATCTACTTTTCCTTTACAATCTAATCCTGTAATAATGTTAGTAGTTTTATTTGTAGCAATAACTCTACCAATTTGTGCAAATGCTACTCTGACTGAGTTTTCAATACCAGTTCCATCTACACCACCAGCAGTTGAAACTTTTACTGCAGAATCATTTGTTAGATAAATTGCTTCTTCATTTTTTTCATTATTTTCTACATAGTATTCTGTACCAGATAAGTTTTTAATGAATAAGTCAAATGCAACATATCCTCTTGCTTCTCTATATTTTCCATCTTTTTCTTCATAGTTTTTTACACGACTTGCAAGTAATCTATAACCACCTTCAGTTGTAGTTAAACTTGCTTTTTCGAACATTTTAAGTGTTGAAGATGTTTCATCTAAAACACCAACAGTTGATACTGGAATAAGTCCACTATCAGCCCATGAATTTGTGTTGCCAGTATAAGCTGTTTCATCTTTACCAACTTTTAATATTTCAGTAAAATGTTCTCCATCAAGTGATAAAGATAATCCATCTACAGCAGCAATTGTAACGTCGAAGCTATTAACGTTTACTGTACGCATACCTATAAACCATGCAAATGTTGATGCTACTAAAACGATTGTTGTTAGTGTACAAACTAAGGCAAGGTTTCTAACGCGCTTTTTTTGTTTTTTACTTCTTTTTGCCATAATATTTCCTTTCTATACTTTATAAATATTGGTAGTAAAGAGGGAGTTAAATCCTCTTTACTATCATAGTTTTTTATTCAACTACTACTGTTATGTCTTTTTGAGTGTAGTTACCTGCCCAGTCACTTACTACGTATGAAACTAGGTATGTACCTGCTTGTGCAGTATTAACAGTATTGTTTACTATATCAATTCTTGGAGTAATGTCTCCTTCTTCTGCGTCATTTGCAGTAACGATTGCTCTAGCATCAAAATCTGCATTAAGTGCTAATGTTAATTTGTCATCTTGAACCCCTGCTACTGTAATTACTGGTGCAGTTGTATCGCCATTAATTACTTCTTGAATATAATCTGGATCTTCAGCGAAATCATATCTGTCTTTAGTGAATCCAAATGCTACAGAAATCTTTTTACCAATTGAAGCTAAGTCATTGTTATCAATATCTTGTCCTTCAATATATACATAAACTCTTACTTTAGTGATACTATTTGGAGCTAATGAAATGAATTCTGGTCTTTGATTTCCACTTAAGTTTTTATCATGATCAGTAAATGTTTTATATGCATGTAAATATTTTCCTTCTCCTACATTTTCTGTATAAGTATTGTATTTTTCACCATCATATACATCTACTGCATCAGTTGCTGTTATTTCTTTTGCTATTACATAAGTTGGTAATGTATCAGTTGTTGCGAATGCTGTACAAGCATCAGTTGTATATGAAGTTTTGTCTAATACATCAGCACCAGTTCTCTTTTTACAAGACTCTTGATAATGATCTATTGCAGCTTGTACGTGTTTTGCTTCATTTGGTTCCCAAATTTGAGCTGTACGGCAAATTCCTGTAACATCAGCATTATCAGTACAAGTAATACTTGTGATTTTGCTTGGGTCAGTTGTTTTTGCTGTAACTCTACCAATTTGAGCAAATGCTACTCTGACTGAGTTTTCAATACCAGTATCTCTAACACCATCATTAGCAACTTTTACTATTGAATCAGTTGTTAAATAAATTGCTTCTTCATTTGCTACATTGTTTTCTTTATAGTACTCAGTACCAGAAAAGTTTTTAACAAATAAGTCAAATGCAACATATCCTTTTGCTTCATTGTATTGCCAATCGAAGTTTTCAACAGTTGTTTGGTTGTTTAATACTTGACTAGCCATTAATCTGTAACCCCCAGCAGTAGCTGTTAAGCTTGCCTTTTCATAAAGTTTCATTCTTGATGTAGTTGTATCCATTTCGCCAATAGAAGATACTGGTATAAGTCCTCCATTGCTCCATGTATTTGCATTTCCTTCATATACTACGTTAGTATCATTGAAGTTTGTACTGTTAATTGTAACAGTAGTATCCCATTTCTTACCATCTAGTGATAGTAATAGTGAATCTGTAGTTGCGATTGAAACATCAAAGCTTGATACATTAACAGTACGCATACCTATAAACCATGCAAAGGTTGCTACGATAAATACCATTGAGCTAAGTGTACAAACCACAATGAGATTCTTAATTCTTTTTGTGCGTTTTTTTGCTTTTTTAGCCATACTATTCTCTTTCTCCCTTTCCAACTAAATTTGCAAAATAAATAGATATTTTCTAGAATATATCCAAAACTTTGCCATCACACAACTTATAACAGACCCCTTTTAGTGTACTGCTATAATACATTTAAATTATAGCTTAGTAAAAAACAAAAGTCAATTATTTTTGTAAAATTATGTCGAATTTTGTGATTTTTTTGTAAAGCTGTCACACATTTACAATTTACATTTAGTGTACACATGACACATAAAAAAGAATAGATTCAAGTATTCTCTATTCTTTCATAATTTATTAAACTTTAAAATCATCTAAAAAGTCATCTATATTAAGGATTTTTTCATCTATATCACTTAATGATGGTTTATTTTCAACTGTTTTAGTTTCACTAGTAGTCTCACAACTTTCTAATTCTTTTTGAACAAATACATCTAATAAGTCTAATTTTGATACTGAACTTCCAGTAGATACTCTATCTAATAAAGGTATTTCTGTAAGTTTGATGTAATCAATGTTGTTTTTAGTCTTTAAGCCTATATGGTTCTTACTAGTCGAAATAAAGGCTTTTATAATGTAATAAGGATTTGTTTTAACGTCTCTTATTACTAGTACACCTTTACGAGCTCTAGAAGTTATTTCAAAAGAGTTTAGTCTTATTCGTTTCATAGTATTTTTGTCAGTTGCGATTACTAAAACATCTTCAAGTTCATTATATATATCGCCACTGATAACATAATCATTCTTTAAAGTTATTGATTTTACACCACCACTTTTAATTCCGGTAACAGGTATTTCTTCAGTAAGGAATGTAAGACCATAACCATTATGAGTAACAATAAATGTGAATTTAGAATCATCAATAGTAACAGTTACTACTTTATCATCGTCTTTTAATTTAATGCAAGAAATTGGTTTTGAATATCTTTGAACTTTGAATTCTTTTAGTGGTGTTCTTTTTACCATACCGTTTTTAGTAAAGTGAGTTATATATTTGTTTTCTTCAAAATCATATACAGGAGTACTATAGATAATACTTTCTTCAGGTTCTAATTTTATTAAATTGCTTATGTGTTTTCCTAATTCTTTCCATTTTAAGTCAGGTATTTCATACACTGGTATATATAAATAATTACCTAAATCTGTAAATAAAAGAATTGTTTCTGCTGTATTAATTTGATATTTTCCAATTACATAATCATTTTCTTTTAATAAGGTTTCCTCATTAGAATTATAACTTCTTAGAGAAGATCTTTTTATATATCCTTCTTTAGTAACTACAACTATTACATCTTCTTTAGGGATTATTTTAGTTGGTTCTATTTTTATTTCTGTTATTTCATCTCTTATTTCTGTTAATCTTTCGTGACCATATTCTTTTTTTATATTGTTAAGTTCATCAATCATAACTCTTCTTAATTTGTTAGGGTCTGCTAATATTTCTTCTAAACCATTAATTACGATTTGTAAATTATTGTTTTTAGTATTTAATTCTACTATGTCATAATTAGTTAAACGATATAGTTGCAAATTAACAATTGCAGTTGCTTGTTCAACGGTAAAATCAAATTTTTTAACTAAATTGTTAATAGAATCTTCTTTATTTTTACTTGCTCTAATAGTTGCAATAACATCGTCTAATATTGATAAAGCTTTAATTAATCCAGCAGTTATATGATGTTCTTTTTTAGCAACGCTTAAATCGAAATTAGTTCTTCGTGTTACAACTTCTTTTTGATGGGCTATGTAAGCATCTAAAATATCAATTATACCTAAAGTCATTGGTCTTAAATTAACTATAGCAACCATATTATAACTAAATGCTACTTGAAGTTCAGTATTTTTAAATAAATAATTTAAAACTAAATCTTTATCGGCATCTTTTTTTAAGTCTATTACAATTGATAAACCGTCTTTATCTGACTCATCTCTAGCATCCGCTATTCCTTCTATTTTTTTATCAATTCTTAAATCATTTATTTTCTTAACTAATAGTTGTTTGTTAACTTCATATGGTATTTCTGATATAACGATTTGTTCTTTTCCTTTATTTTTAACAAATTCTGTTTTAGCTTTGACGATTATTTTTCCTCGGCCAGTTCTAAAAGCCTCTATTATACCCTCTTTTCCTTCAACAATGGCACCTGTAGGAAAATCGGGACCTTTAACAATTTCCATAATGTCTTCTAATTTACAATTAGGATTTTTTATTCTTTTTACAGTAGCGTCTATTATTTCACTTAGATTGTGTGGTGGAATATTAGTTGCGTATCCTGCACTTATTCCATTAGAACCATTTACAAGTAAGTTAGGAAAACGTGCTGGTAAAACAGTTGGCTCCATTAATGTATCATCATAGTTGCGTGTCCATAAAACAGTATCTTTATCAATATCTCTTAAAAATTCATTCGATATTTTGGAAAGTCTTGCTTCTGTGTAACGCATGGCAGCAGCGCCATCACCATCCATTGAACCATTATTACCTTGCATATCGATAAGTGGTGTATTTTGTTTCCACCATTGACTCATTCTTACTATAGCATCATATATTGATGAATCACCATGTGGGTGAAAGTTACCCATTATATCTCCTACTGCTTTTGCACTTTTTCTAGTAGGTTTATCATAAGTATTCTTGCTTCTATACATGGAATACAATATTCTTCTTTGAACAGGCTTTAAACCATCTCTTACATCTGGTAAAGCTCTATCTTGAATAATGGTTTTTGAGTATCTACCAAAACTTGTTCCCATTATTTCTTCTAGCGAATATTCATGTATTCTATTTATTATATTTTCCATTTTGTGCCTCCTAGTGTGTTTATTTCATATAAATTATACCATTTATTAATTTTTTTTCAAATGATTTTTGATATTTTGTAGTTATATGTTATAGTTTTTTATAATTATTTATTATTTGCATATACTTAAATAGGTGGTTAAATGAGACTATCAGAAATTCAAAATAAGGATATTATTAATATAATAGATGGTAAAAAAGTTGGTAGAATAATAGATGCGGATATTGATAGTAATGGAAAATTAAACAGCTTAATAAGTGAAAAATATCGTTTTTTCTTATCTTTGTTTTCTAATAAATCTGAAACTGAAATTAAATGGTCACAAATAGAAAAGATTGGTACAGATGTTATATTAGTTAATTTAAACAACATTAATTATGTTTTACAAAAAGAAAAATCTAATAAATAGTTGATATCTCCAAAATTGGGTTCACATCATACTAGATATTAGATTTTTAATACTATATTAATAAAGCAGCTACTACGACAACAAGTATAATAACAACTAATAAATATAATAGATAACGCCATATATATTTAAACCATTCTTTATAAGAAATATTTAAATATGATAGTCCAGCAATTAATACTAAACTTGTTGGCAAGATAAACATAGCAAGTCCATAAACAGCTTGAGTTACAAGACCAATTATAGGATATACTGAAGTATCAGTATAAACTCCAATTGCTGTATTAAGAACATCAGATGATAAATAAGGGAAATAATTTATCACAAAACTATCAAATAATACTGCTAATCCATGAGCTAAAGCATTAAAGCCATCTCCTAAATTAAACAAGAAATTCATAATTGTATAATTAATAAATTGGCCTGTACTACTATTCATTAAGATAACAATTATTATATTAGCTAAAGTTGCATATATAAATGTTGGTATCATTTCTTTAGCCCCTTTAACAAAAGCATCTACTATGTCTTTTAATTTTAGACTATAAAGCCAACCAATTAATAATGACATTAAAATGATAACAATATTAACATCTTGCATTGACCAATTACCAATAACACTTACACTACCTAAGATGTTTTTAAATAATGGGTATCCTCCTACTGTTGCTTCAGTAATTGCAGTATAACTATCTTTAAAGAAAGATAAGCCATACATATCAGACCAGCTGAATGCTCCTACTAGGCAAATAACAAGACCAATTATAACAGTTATAACTAAAGGTACATAACTGTTATCAGTTTTTTTAGCCTCTTCATATAATGGTATTTCTTTAGCTTCTTCATCTTTTTTAGATAATTTTAATATAAATAATATTAATAATCCTACTGTAAAAACAAATAATAAAATTTTATAAATTATTCCTACACTTAAGTTTAGACTTAAATAGTAATTAATATATCCATTTATATCAAATGAATAAGTAGAACCAATTACACCAGCAAATAAAGCACCTACTGTTGCCAATAAGGAACTACACTTACCATAACCTAACTTTGATAAAACAGCTACAAAGAAAGGTACTAATAAAAATAGATAACTAATTCCACCCATAACAGAAGAAAGTAAAGCTAATGAAACTACAGTTATAATTAAAAATACTTGTGGTTTCTTCTTAAATTTTTTAGATACACTTTCTACTAAATTAGAATAAACAGAAGTTTTATTTAATACCCCATAGAATCCTCCAATTACTAAGAATATTAATGTAAATTGGAAAATTGTACTAAATGTCCATAATGGAATTTTTAATAAATCGCCTATTCCAAGTGGTGCAATTTCTCCCTTAGTGAACGTTCCATAACTATAAGAACCACTTGGTATAATCCAAGTAAGAATAGCTATGAAAAGCAAACTTGCTAATAACGCCAACAATAAACTATATTTCTTTTTCATATTTTACCTCCTACTAAATTATAACACACACTTAAAATTAATGATAATAAATTTAACAAAAATTAGTAAAAAAACATGATTTCACACAATATTTACAATATATATGTTATAATTTCTAGTATTGGAAGTGATTTTTATGTTTAAATATAGCAATTCTAACAAAAGATATCATACTTTAGATTATTTTTATAAAACTAAATTTAATTCAAAAGTTTTTAAAGTAAGTTTAAATGCTGGATTTAGTTGCCCTAATTTAGATGGGACGTTAAGTAATAAAGGATGTATCTATTGTTCTAATAGTGGTAGCGGTGAATTTGCCGGTAATGTAAATGATGATTTAGTAACTCAGTTTAACAATGTAAAAGATATGATTAGTCATAAATGGCCTAATAGCAAATATATAGCTTACTTTCAAGCACATACTAACACATATGCTCCAGTTACTACTTTAAAAGAAAAATACGAAAGTGTCTTAAATCTTAATAATGTTATTGGACTATCTATTGCTACTAGACCTGATGCAATTAGTGATGATTGTTTAGATTATTTAGAAGAACTAAATAAAAGAACTTTTTTAACAGTTGAGTTGGGTTTACAAACAATTCATGAAAAAACATCTATTTTAATTAATAGATGTCATACTTTAGAATGTTTTAAAAATTGTGTTAATAAACTTAGAGAAAGAAATATTAATGTCGTTGTCCACATTATTAATGGTTTACCTTATGAAACTAAAGAAATGATGATTGGAACTGTAAAATATTTAAACAATTTAGATATTCAAGGAGTAAAAATACATATGCTTCATATTATTAAAGGAACAAATTTAGAAAAGTTATATAAAGAAACAAACTTTCATGTTCTTACAAAAGATGAATATGTCGATATTGTGTGTGATCAGTTAGAATATTTAAGAGAAGAAATTGTAATAAATAGAATTACTGGTGACCCTAAAATTGATGATTTAGTAGAACCTTTTTGGTTAGTAAAAAAATTTGACGTTTTAAATTCGATTGATAAAGAAATGGTAAGAAGAAATAGTTATCAAGGTATAAAGAGTTATTCCATTACACTGGAATAACTCTTTATTATAAACAAAAAATGAACTTTTATAGTTCATCTTCTTCATCAGATATAACAGTTAAATCGTCTAAATCATCATCATCTGTATCTAATTCATCTTCACTAGAAATCATATCATCTTCTACTTCTTCATCTAATACTTCTTCTTCATTTTCTTCTTCTAGTGCTTCTTCGTCATCTTCATCCTCATCGTCAAGAACAAGTTCTACTGCGTGTCTTTCTCTTAAATCCCATTCATGATTCTCAAGTAAAACAAATCTTTTATCAATAGTAAGTGAAGTATAAAAGTCTCCTATTTTATCCATATATTCTTCTTCGGAATAACCAAGCAAATCACATATTTTTTTGAATATAGTTGGTGTATTCATTGAAGATTTATTTTCAGTTAAAATTAAATTAGTTAAATCAGTATAAGAAAGAAGTTCTACATCTTCTTTAGACATGTCTTTTAAAAGCATATTTTTCCTCCTACATTTTATCTTTAGTTTCTATTGAAAGTAATCTTAATGAATTTTTAATAACAATAGCTGTTGCTTTAATCAAATTAATTCTTTCTTTTGTTTTCATTTCATCATCAGTAAGAACTTTCTCAAAGTTATAAAAAACGTGAAAACAGTTTGCAACTTCATAAACGTAATTAGTTACAATGTGTGGTGCATATTTTAAACTAGCTAATTTAACAATATTTGGAAATTCATAAAGCTTAACTAATAGATTATATGCACACTCGCTATTAATTGTATCATATTTTTCTATATTTGCAATATCTTTTTTATAGTCCCTTAAAATTGATGAAATTCTTGCATATGCATACTGAATATAATAAACAGGGTTCTCGTTAGAATTGCTTGTAGCAAGTGTTATATCAAAATCAAGTTGAGTATCTAATGACTTATTAGCAAAGAAATATCTTGTAGCATCTACACCTACTTCTTCAATAAGTTCTTTTAATGTAATTGTTTTTCCTGTTCTTTTACTAAGTTTAACTTCTTCGCCATCTTTTAGTAATCTAACCATTTGTAATATTTTAACGGTAAGTTTGTTTTCATCTTCACCCATCATATGAATACCTGACTTAAGTCTAGCTATATATCCATGATGGTCAGCGCCAAGAACATCAATTAAATAATCAAAACCTCTTTGATATTTATCTAAATGATATGCAATATCTGGAAGCAAGTAAGTATTGCTTTTATCACTCTTAACTAAGACTCTATCTTTATCATCATTAAATAATGTTGTTTTTAACCAAATGGCATCTTCACTTTCATAAGTATAATTTTTAGCAATTAAAGTTTTTAGAGTATTATCTACTAAACCTCTTTTATATATACTTTTCTCACTTGACCAAACATCAAAACTTACTCTAAATTCATCTAAGTCTTTTTTTATTTCGCTTAATAAATAGTCTACACCATATTTACTTATTATTTCATCATCAGCATTTTTGCCATATTTGTCATAAATATTTTTAGCAACTTCTATTATTTCTTTGCCATGATAACAATTACTATCTAATTCTAAATTGCCACCACACAAATTATTATATCTAATTTTAATTGATCTATTTAAATTATTTATTTGATTTCCACCATCATTAACATAGTATTCACGAGTTACATCAAAACCAGCAAAAGACAAAATGTTAGCTAAACTGCTGCCATATACAGCTCCTCTACCATGACCAACGTGTAATGTTCCTGTTGGATTAGCACTAACAAATTCTATATTTACTTTCTGATTATTTCCAATATTTATTCTTCCATAATTATCTTGTTCTGTTAAAATAGTATTTATATTTTCAAATAAATAATCTTTTTTTAAATAGAAATTAATAAAACCTGGATTAGCAACCATTACTTTATCAATTATTTCATCTTCTAATAAAGTAACTATTTTATTTGCTATGTTTATTGGACTATCTTTTAGAGTTTTAGCTAGCTTCATAGCTATATTACTTGAATAATCACCATTTTTAGTATCTTTTGGTGTTTCTATCATAATGTCTTCTAAACTAATATCAATGTCTAATTTAGTTAAAGCTTTTTTTATTATTTCCTTTAATTTATTACTCATATACTTCCTCCAATACAAATCTTTTAATATCATCTATTTTATAGATGAATTCTATACGATTATTTAGAATAACTAGTTTTATAATAGAAAAATCATATTTTATTTTTTTATTTTCTATATTTATTATTCCATATCCTTTATTTAAATACATAATATTAATGACATTTTCATAATGAATTTTAATTGTCATTTCTTCTTTATTTATAGTTATTATACTATCTTTGTAATTATATATGTATTTATTATCATTTTTTATAGCATTTACACTATATTTTTCGTCATTTAACTCAATATTTAACTTAAGTTTCATAATATCACCTGATATCGATACAAATTATAGCATACTCAGAAAAAAAAAGCACTATTATTTATGCTTTTTTTATATTTTCTCTATTTTACTTATTTTTAATCACTTATTCTAATATTAACTCCATCTATATTTTGATAAACTCGCTTTTCATTTTTCTCTACTTTTTTTATTATTTCTTCTTCTAAATCACAACCTAACATTTCAGAAAGTCCTAATAAATAAATGGCAACGTCAGCAAGTTCTTCTTTTAAATAGTCTTTCTTTTTTCTATAAGCTTCGTAGCTTTCAGAAACTTCTCCATAAAGAAGACAAAATTCTTTATTAACATCAGTTGTATTAAAACCTTTATTAATTTTATTTTGCCATATTTGTTTTTGTATAGATTTCATATCCATAATTAATCACCCATAATAAAGTTATCAAATATGTTAAAACAAATCAATACTTTAAGTTATATTTTCTCATTTTTTACCAATAATAAAATTGGTGAACTTGTTATGAAACATAAAAAAATATATTTATTACTTACGTCTTTATTTCTTTTAACAATAGTTAGTTATTTAAGTTTATATATTGTGGCTAAATTTATTGATAAATTACCAATAGATAAAGCTAATAGTTTTTATTTATATGATATTAATAATAATTTATATACATCCAGTCATAATAAAGAATGGGTCAGTATAGATAATATTTCTCCTCATTTAATAAACGCAACTATTTCGATTGAAGACAAAAACTATTATAAGCATATTGGTTTTGATTATTTAAGAATTTTAAAAGCTTTATTTATTAATATTAAAAATGGCAAGACTTTACAAGGTGCTTCTACAATAACGCAGC
>JALELF010000062.1 GCA_022771715.1 Bacillota bacterium | reverse complement strand
AACAATACCTAAACTAATATATAAAATTAAAGTAGAAGTTAAACCTATTAATAATAATTGCTTTAATAATCTATTCTTTAATTTCATGTTAATCTATATCCAAATCCATATAAAGTATTTATTTTAAGCCTTGGCATCTTTTTTCTAAGACGTCTCACTAAATCATCTACTACCCTGTCACTTCCAAAATAATCAGTACCCCATACTTTAGATAATATATCCTCTCTACTAAATGACTTTCCTTTATTATTTATGAACAATAAAAGCAAATCAAACTCTAAAGTTGTTAAATTTATTTCTTTTTCTTTTTCAAGTACTGTTCTTCTATCAAAATCAATATCATATGACTCATAAGTTGTTTTATTACTTTCTTTTACATAGACTCTTTTAATTATTTTATTTACTCTAAGCACTAGTTCTTTAGGGGAATATGGTTTAGTTATATAATCATCACTTCCTAATTCTAAACCAATTATCTTATCCAAATCTTGATCACGTGCTGAAGTGAAAATTACAGGAACATCTGTATCAACTTCTCTAATTTTTTTTATAATATCATAACCACTTATTGAGTCACCAAGCATAATATCCAATATATATAAATCATATTTGTTATTTATATTATTCATAATGGATTCACCACTATAATATTGAGTAACAAGATACCCTTCTCTTTCTAAATATGATTTAATTAAATTATTTAAATCTACTTCATCTTCTACCAAACAAATTTTGTACATTTTTGCACCTCATTTTTAGTATATCATTATTTGTCTTTTTTTTCTACATATATCACAACCTTTCTTTTTATGTTTTTCAAATTATATCATATATCACCTCCATTTCATACTTCAAGTATATATTTAAAATATGGTTATATTTTTAAATCAATATGGGAAATTATGGTAAAAAAAAACAAGGACTAATTTCCTTGTTTAACTTGCCAGCTTTTAACAATATCAGCATTTCCACTGTATGGTTCAGGATTTGGCATAGACATTTTAATAATCATCGGTATCTTAAAAGCCTTACCGAATGCTACACAAGTACCTGGTTGTAAACTTTTTTGCTTTTCAATTATTTCAGCACTTATATTTGGTAACATTTTCTTTATATAATCAATATCTCTTGGATGTGTCATTTTAAATATAAAGAAATTACTACATTGTGATATTACAGTTTCTGATATTTCTACTGGTCTTTGACTAACTAACTCAAGAATTAAACCATATTTTCTTCCTTCTTTAGCTACTCTTTCAAATATATTGTAACCAAGTAAAAATTTATCAGTATCATTTTGAACATATCTATGTGATTCTTCTAAGAATATGTGAAATGGTATTGAGGCTCTATTAGCTAATCTTTTAGTAAATTCAAATAACAATCTAGCATAAACTTTAGTTATTACTTTAGCTAATGTATCATCTATATCTTCTAAGTTAAAGTTAATTATTTGTGCTTTTTTACCATCAACAGTTACTAAACTAGCAATATAATTTTCTAACTTAATATATTTAGGATAGTTAAAGAATCTCGAACCATCTGATATAACTAATGAATGAAGTCTTACTTTTAAAGTAATTGCTTCATTATAAGCTTTTTCATTTCTTAAAAGTCCTTCTGAAATAAGAGTAAAGTTAAGAGCTTTTTCAACATCTTCCAAAGTAAAATATAAATCATCTTTTACTTCATATCTATCTAAATCAGGATTTATAAAACTACTTACATATTGTGTTAATAAAATACTTTCAGAAAATTGACCAGTACTATCGATTAAAAAACATTCTCTAAATTTTCTTACATATCCTATTCCTTGAACAGGCGCTTCCAAATTAAATTGGGCTGTTGAACATGTATTTAAAATTGAAAATACATCATCTCTTTTACTAGCAGCAGTTTGATTTGTGTATAAAATAGTCATTACAGCACTCGCAATTAAATGATTTTTGTAATTGGTTGCTATTTCATCTTCTGATGCAAAAACACGAACTAGTTTTAACATTCTTTCAATTATGGGAAGTTGTGAATGCGTTTCAGCTCCTAATAATAAAGCAAAGTCATCAATATTTAATAACCAAGGTGGTATTTGAAGTTTATTATCTTCTTCAGCCTTGTTAGTACTATAAAATTTAAAATGAAAATTTGGATTTATTTTATTAATATCTTTAAAAGCATTATGATATTCCCCATATGCATCAAATATTAAAAAGTTAGATTTATATGGAATAAACTTATTATTTTCAAATACATTTTGAAGTAAACGTGCTACTCCACAAGATTTACCACTACCAGTATTACCAAAAATAGCCATATGATTACTAAATAAATCATTAATATTAACATTTATTGGATAATCATCATATAGAGGACTTACTCCCAAATTCATGGATTCAGGTCCATCTTCTCCAGTAATTAAACCAAATTCATCTTTAGTTATTATTCTTATATTGGCACTTAAAGTAGGTTTTCTAATAACACCACCAATAAATTTATTATTTACAATCTCTCCTAAAAGGCGAACTTTTATTAAATCCTTACTTATGTCTTCTACTTCACCAAGTATCTTTTTTTTATCATCTTCAAATATTATATGCATATTCATTAGGTTTTCCCCAACTGGTGTGCCAGCAGGAATTTCTATATGTGCAACATTATCATTTATATAAACTATATTGCCTAACACTATAACCACCTCATATTAATTCTTCTATTTTATCTTTTATCTCTTTATCTAAGTTTTCAATTATTTCTTTTATTTTTAATGACTTTTCATATAGATTTAATACTTCTTCAAAGTAATCTAAATTTTTTTCAGTTTCTTTTAACTGTTTATGGACAGCATTTCTACTAACTTCTAAATTCTCGGCAATTTCCGCTAATGTTAAATTATCAAAATAGTAATCTTCAAAATATTCTTTTTGCTTTTCTGTTAATAATTCACCATAATAATCATAAAGATTTATATATTTTAATCTATCAGTCATATTAGCCTCCTAATACTATATTAAATATAACGCAAAGTGAAGTAATTAAATAAAGAATTGTTATTATTTTTTTGTTTGTTTTTCTATTATTGTACGCTATTAAAATAAGTATAAGTGAAAGCAATATTTGATAAATTATTTTTGTTTCTTTCACAAAAATACTCATTATAAAAAACATTATTAACGCTATTAACAAAATTACTTGAACTAAATATAAACTATCATCTAACTCTTTTTTCATTTCATCATATCCTTAAATAAACCATATATATATTTTTCTATATCAAATACTTGTAAATCATCTTTAGTTTCACCTAAACCAATATATTTAACAGGTATTTTAGTACTTTCTTTGATTGCTAAAACTATACCACCTTTAGCTGTACCATCTAATTTAGTAAGTACTATACCTGTTATATTAGTTATTTCTTTGAAACTTTTTGCTTGACTTATACCGTTTTGTCCAGTTGTGGCATCTATTACAAGTAATGTTTCATGAGGAGCACCTGGTATAAATTTTTCTATTACTTTGTTTATTTTATCCAATTCATTCATCAAGTTTACTTTGTTTTGAAGTCTTCCTGCTGTATCTATTAAAACTACATCAAAATTTTCTTCTTTTGCTTTTTTTATGCCATCATATATAACACTAGCTGGATCAGCATTTTCTTTGTAAACTACTTCAGTTTCTGTTCTATTTGCCCATTCTACTAATTGTTCAGTAGCGCCTGCTCTAAATGTATCACCCGCAACTAATAAAACTTTTTTACCTTTTTCTTTTAGTTTTTGCGCCATTTTCCCTATGGTTGTCGTTTTTCCAACACCATTTACACCAACAAATAATATTACTGTCGGACCTTCTTTAGCAAAATTAATCTTATTTACAATTACTTCATTATCTATATAAATTATCATTAATTCATCTATTATTACTTCAGTTAAATCAGAAACACTTTCAATATTTTCTTTTTTAACTCTCAATTTTAATTTATCGATTAATTCCATTACTGTATTGACTCCAATATCAGCCATTATTAAATTTTCTTCTAATTCTTCAAAGTATTCATTAGTTATTTTTTTATACTTACTTGATAATAATTTAAATTTAGAATTAAATTCATTTCTTGTTTTTTCTAATCCCCTATCATATACTTCTACTTCTTTATCTTTTTTTATAATATTTTTTAATTTGTCAAATAATCCCATGTTTATCACCTACAAAAAGTATATCAAATAATACTTTTATTATCAATATTATTATTTTGATTTATTCTTCTTATCTTCTAAATTATTACTTTCACTTTCTGAACCTACTATACAAATTTTATTTACTTCTTTTATTATTTTATCAGCATTTTTTTCTAAATATTCTTTCATTTTGATAGTTTGTTCATCTCTTTTAATATTTTCCATAATAAACTCTCTTTCTATTTTGGTACTCTTACAATTGGTATATTAAAATCAATTGCAGCTTTGTAGCATTTCTCTTTTACTTCATCTGTCATACTATCATATATAACTACATATGAAGGTGTTAATTTAGGATCATTTCTATCAAATACGTATTCGTTTTAGGATTTAGTTTGTTGCAATATATTGTCAGTACTATCATAATTAGGAGTTCTATGTGTATTTATTTCATAATTGCTGGAAGATGCTAAATCATAATTACCAATAAAAACCAGCGATTTATCACTCCAATCACTAAATCCAAATATTACATTATTCACATTTACTGGTCCTTTATCTTCTGAAATAAGACTTGTAGCTAAATGGTGACGTGTTGAATACTCTTCAGGTGCCGAAAAGAATATATCCTTATAATTATTTGTAACATTTTCCAATTCATTTTTTCCGTAAGCACTTAGTACATGAACAATCATTTTTGAATTTAATGGCAAGTCATACACCGGTATTAATATAGATACCCCATTTATACTATAGTCAATATATGTATTAGGTGTATAATCTTCAAGATGTAGTACATTTTGTCTCGTACGCGAACTATATTCATTTTTCAAATATTGTTCCATTATTGAAGTCACTTGATAATTTTTCAAGAAATCCGATTGTAAATTACTTATATCAAAATCTTTGGCATTAACAATTGTTTCTAATCCCTCATATAACTCTAGTATTTTCTCACTTTTAATTACATCTTTAATATTGTTAAACAAAGATAACACTTGATTGGCACTCTCGATAGGAATACCATATAGTAATTGGCAAACTAAATCCTTCTTTTCTAACAAATCATTTGTCAATTCATATTTTTCTTTAAATGTCTTAACTATTTCTTCAGATAAATTATAATTATTTTCTTTTTTAGCATTAATTATAGAATCTATTAAAAGACTAACTTTATTTGCATTTTTTGAAATCAATAACAAAATTGATGTCAAATCGCTTGTAGAAAAATTATCACCATTATTAATGACTATATCAACTACTTCTTGTATTCTATTATCATCTGATCCAAATAGTTCTAGCAAATCAGAAACTACATATTGATAAACAATGGCATCTTTAGCATCACTGCTTTGTAAATTCTTTAAAATTGTTTTAAACAAATTAAATTTAGGATGACTATTTTTTAAATCTAAAATTGATGCTTGAATATAAGGATATTTTGCCATTTCAACTATTCTTGGTATTCCTATATCAAGAATTTCTGAATCAAACATTTCTAAATTATCTATACTAAGTAACTTAGGATTTTCTCTTATTATGTCTTTTACTTTTTCTGATAAATTTTCATATTTTCTTTCTATATATTTATCTATAACTGTTTTTCCGTCACTACACACATGTTCAAGTACTGACGGTACTGCTGTTTTAACAAAGCCAAAATATTTTGCTGCTATACTTTCTTCTGCTGCTGATGCATCTAATGTAGCTTTATTAAAAATACCTAACATTTCTTTAATTGTTTTTCCATTATCCATTTTATAGGAAAGAACATTGTTATTTTCAATTTTATTTAAGAAAGCTATTTCTCCATGCTCCACAATTAATAATTTTGCTATGATTGGATTTAGAGATGCATTTTTCCAAATAAAGCCAGAATTATTTTTATATATTCTTTCAAACATTGCTTCACCATCTACTTCATGTAATAGAACTTTCTCTGTTGCATTTTCTAAGAAATTCCAATTATAATGCCTTATACATATCTCTGCAATATCTGGATTAGTCTTTGCTTGGGCTATATTCAAAGTATCATTTATTTTTAGAACTTCATCCAATAATGTTTTTCCATCTACTTCATGTAACAGAACTTCCTCTGTTGCGTTTTCCATAAAGTCAATAATTCCATTTTCTAAACAAATTTCGGCTATCTTTGGATTAGTTTTCGCTTGGTTTATATTCAAATTTTTCTTTATTTTAAGAGCTTTATCTAATAATGTTTTTCCGTCTACTTCATGCAATAATACTTCTTCTGTTGCATTTTCTAAGAAATTCCAATTGTAATGTTTTATACATATCTCGGCAATATCTGGATTAGTTTTTGCTTGATTTATATTCAAAAATCTATTTTCTTCAAAAGCTTTATCTAATAATGTTTTTCCGTCTACTTCATACAATAATACTTCTTTTGTTGCATTTTCTATAAAATCAGTAATTTCATACTTTAAACATATTTCTGCTACTTGTGGATTAGTTTTTGCTTGTGAAACATCTAATTTTAATTTGTAACGAGAAGGAATAACATCTCTAACTTTCTTTATAGCACTTTCAAGAATTGTTTCTCCATTTACTTTTTGAAGTAATATATTGACATCGGTATCATTTATAATTTGAGAATAAACAGATAAATCGCTAGTTTTTGATTGTTCAATTTCATTCAAAATTTTATTCTTATTAATCAATTTAATTAAACCAATATTCTTAATTTGCTTAAACTGATTTTTTATAATACTAATACCATTAGTAGCGATTTCTTTTAAATTAGCTGATACATTTTCTATCCTTTCCATAATCTTTTTTGATTTAATATTTAAATCACTAATAATGTTTTTTATTGAATTATTTAATACATTTTTAACTACATTTACATCAGTTGTTTTATCTAAATCATTAATTACCTCATTAACATTTTCACTGTTATTATTTATAACATCTAAACAAAGTAAGTTAGATAATCTACTATAATTTTCTTTTCTTGTTAAAAATTCCTGTTCAGATATTTCGCCTTTTTCTAACAATTCAATATCAGTTTGTGTAAGAGTTGCTAGGACTTGATTCAATGATGAATCAGAAAAACTAGCTTGTTTTTTCAAATTTACTATTTGATTAGACAATGATAATCCGCCTGTAAGCAATGTATTCCAAAATGTTGAATTTATTGTACTAACAAAATTATTAATAGAAAATTCCGATAAATCTACATTAATACTTTTAAAATCTTTTATTCCTGTCAAAGCTCTTCCAAAATCAGTTCCTGTATGTAAAATAGTATTTCCGAATGGTTCTAATAAAGCTTCTTCAAAAACATTACCTATATAATCTTTGGGTAAACTTTTTAAAGCAGAAGTCAAAATACTTCTTAATCCATCACTAGCTCCACCCTTTAAGAAATTAGGATTTAATGGATTTGTTCCCCATAAATTTACATCTAACCAAGTTTCTACCCCAGCTTCACCAAATGCATCAGCATAATCCCATAAATTTAATGATTTTCCTTTTACCTTTTCACCTGAAAATGTGGTTGCTAAAGCTTCTTCATAATTACTCTTAGCTGTTTCATTTAAACTATTACCCATCATTGAAGCAAATGATAAAGCTGTTCCAACTGAACCAAAAGATAATTTATTTAAGAAAATCGGAATAACATTTCTACCAAATGAATTTGCACCTTGATACTGACCTAAATGAGTAAATTTCTCTATACTTGTTAAAGTATTATTATCTTGACTAGCGAACTTAGCAAAAAAATCATATTGTTCATCAGTTATAGAACCATTTTTATAGTCTTGTTCTACTTTAGTCATATCTATTTTTGATAAATATTCAGTTATATACATTTGTTTATAGTCATTCGCACTCATTACGCCATCATGATTTATTAATCTTCCAAGCCCTTCGGCAAAATTAACAACACCATCAGTTGTTCCATTATTTATTGTTAAAATAGAATCCCATATATAATCTAAATAATTAGAACTTGTTTGTTTAGTCGTAAGTGTTTCTAATAAGGGTTTGGCTGCATTATAACCTTTTTGCATATTAAATTTATCTTTATTACTATCTATATATTTAAATGCTTCTTCTTTTCCCTTTTCGTTATAAAGATACATTATAAAAGCTTGTTCTTCTTTATCAGTAGCTTCAAAAGCTGTCTTTAGATCAACATAGGAAAGAACATTTGAAGAAGTATAATTAATAATACTATTATACTTATCTTTACTAGAATCTTTTGATATTGTATAAAGAAATTCTTTTATAGTATCATCATCTATTTTATTTTTGTATTTTTCATTGAAAGTCTTATCCTGTTTTTTCATTAAATCATAATTAGCTGTTTTTAACTTTTGATTTAAATTATAATTCATTGCTGTAATAGTTGAATTTATTTCTCTGTTTTCACTTATTTTAGACATTAATTCTTCCATTTGAGCATTGCTTAATTTTTCAAATTGTTTAGATAAATAATAAGTTTCTGCTCTTTTTATAAGATATTGTCCATACCCTGTCTCCCAGTATGAATCATCTTCATTTACTACTTGCCAATTAGTTGAATCTGTATAATTACCTTCATTATCCATTTCAGTCTTTTTAATTATCATTTTAGGGATATCATTTTCATATACTATTTTACCGTCTTTATCATATACAAACTCTATAGAAACATCTCCAAAGTCAGAAACAAAAACATTGTCTTTTGATTCCAAATATTCATTACTAAAACCCTTAAGAGACTCATTAAAGCCAATAAGTTCTTCATATGTCATTCTAAATGGCTTTGATTTTGGTTCATCAAATGATAATTGGTTATATAATTTTAACATTTCTCCAGATATTAAAACTGTACCATTTTTGTACCTTTCAATTAATGCTTCGTATTCTTTATTATTTAAATCATTACATTCACCAAACATTTTAATTACTTTGGATATTTCATTTTCATCACCAAACATTAAACTATATTGATAAATTAACGTTAGATATTCAGAAGCCTTATCACCATTTTTCATTGATTGTGGTATATCTTCTTCACTAAAGTTATATATATCATATCCTAATGCATAAGAAATATTTATCAAAGCATCATTAACACTATTAACATTAGTAGTCGCACTTCCTACTAAACTTCCAATATTAGGAATATGGAAAGTATCTAATGATAGTAATTTATTATACAAATTTTCTATATCAATCAAAGCATCATCTATCTTAGATTTACAATTAAGTAATGATTCTGGATTTATTATTTGTCTATTATCTATTTGTTTAAAAGGTATACTTCTTTCAGATTCTTCCTTCATACTATCAATCCTTACTATATAAAGTATAACATAAAATATAAAAATTAACTATTAAAAAAAGAAATATTTCTATTTCTTTTAAGCATTAAATGTTCCTTCATTATTTGAATAGATTTCAGAAGATCTGCTGATTGCAGCACCCATTGAACTAATTGAAGCATGTACTTTATTAAAATCAGCACTTAAATTATCAAATTCATTTTTGAATGCAGTTGCATTAGAACTTTGCCAAGCTTCTCCACCTATTTTTTCCATTTCCATTGAAACATCATTTAATAATTTTTGTATTTCATCAGCTATTTGAACTATTTCATCGCCAGCACTCTTTACCGCCTCAAATGAATCCATTCTTGCATTTGTATTAGCCATTTTATCCCTCCACTCTATATTGATTTGCACTAGCTTGAATCTTTTGGTCATAATCATCAGCCACATTGTTTAAAGCTTTACTTATATTTAATAAAGTTTCACCTAAACTCATTAATGGTTCTTTATTTTGCGCCATTATACTTGCAGCAGCATCATAATCTGGTGCTGACCAAATAGAAGCTAAATTATTAAATTTTTCATACAAAGTTGTTAGTTTTTCTTGATATAATGAAGCTCTCGCACCAATATCACTTGCTATATTTCTAACTTCTGATGTACTAATATTAAGCATTGCCATATTTTCACCTCCATTTAAATATTATTGCCTTCCTCCCACCCTTGTTTTAAATAATTATAAGTTCTGTACCATTTGATATATCAGTATCTGCTATTAATAAAGAACTATCATAAACGTTTCCTGTTAATCTATTAATTAGACTATAATTTTTTACTTTAAACTCATTGTCTGTTAAATTACTTACAATACTACTAACATAATAAATAACATCTTTTACTCTTTTACTACTAGCAATCATAACATCAAATTTTTCTTCTAATAAAGGTATATAAATATTTACTAAATACTTATTCATCAAGCACCTCTATTTCTACACTACTTTCTACTAATTTAGCATAAGAAGTTTTTCCATTAATAATTACATATCCAAAATTATCAGGTATTTCTTCTCGTAATTCCTTAGTCATTTTATTTAATAAAATAGTATATTGATTTACTATTCCATTTCCTATCCAAATACCACTATTATTATTTACATTAGCTTTATACCAAGCTTCATATTCTATTTTCTTTAGTTTTTGGTAGGCATCTACAAAGACGAAACTTAAATTATTAAGTTCTCTATCTAAATTAAATAGTTCAATTAGTTTATTTTTAGTATCACTACTTATCTTTCCTAGTAAACTATCTAAACCAATTATAATGCATAAATGATTATTTGTAAATTTATTTATGACAACTTCTTTATATAAGTTATTGATATAAATATCAAAATTATCTTTAAAACCTTCTCTTGTTATGTCTTCAGCATCTAAGATAAATAATGATGAGCTAATTCTATTTAAAATATCTATCAATCCATCAAGAAAATTATTCATAATACTAATATCTTGTCCAGTTATTAAACTAATACCCTTACCTTGAAAATTAAAGTATTCAATTTGTAAATTGTTTTTATTAACACCAACTGGGACTTTTCTTAAATCAGTTATATATTTTCTCAAATAATTAATATCTACTATACTTGGTAAAGTAGCAATCTTTTTAGCTCTTCCATTATAATGATTAGCAAGATTATTACATAAATTCTTTATATTAATGCTTAAACTTGCCTCTTCACAAGGATAAGCTACTTGATATTCAAATACATCATCTAATTTAACTAATCCTCTTCCTTTATAGTCAGCTAATTCTACTTTATCAAATCTACCAAATACACCATAATAATCATTACTATCAGATAATTGTAAACAAAGCTCATTTTTAAATGTTTGTCTTAATCTATATCTAATCGAATTAGGACCAACTGTACTCATAATAGTAATTATTCCATATTTAGTTCCTTCTCTAATTAAACCATTTAATCTTTCAAAATATGGTTCATACGCTTCTATAAAATTATCATAATTATTTAGAATTAGTAAAATAAGAGGTAATTTAGTTTGACTATTTTTGATATAAACATTATAGTCACCTGCATAATCAATAAACTTTTCTTTTCTTTCTTCTATTTCTTTTTCTTACATTTGAAATAGTTTATCTATTTTTTCATCATCACCACTTGAAACAATATCTCCTACTTGCGGTGCATTATTATACATTTTTAATAATTCTGTACCAAAATCAATGATATAAATATTTATTTCTTCTGGCGTATGATTTACTATTAATGAAAACACTAAAGTTGATAGTAATAATTCTTTTCCACTACCAGGAATACCATATATAATAGTATTACTTGTATTTGATAAATTAAGAGTAAGCAAACCTTGTCTTTGATTTGACGGATCATCATATTCACCTATAATTGGATTAAAACTAAACGGTTCTTCTTTGTGATTATATTTATTTTTTAAATCATCTACAAATATTATTTCTGGTAGTTTATCTAGCCATAGTTTATTTACTTCTTTACCATTACAAGATTTAATTATGTAATTCAATACATTAGATATTTCTTCTCCTTTATCTACCATTACTTCTTTTTCTTTATCAGCACTCTTTACTATATTACCAATGTTATCAATAAAATTAATTGAAGTATCTATTTTCTTTTTAACTTTTTCTTTTGGGTAATACTTAGCACCACACCAAGCACTTTGTCCTAAAGTAAATAGTTCATTATACCCAACCTGTAAATAAAACCTACCTACATTTGTTATAGAAGCTGCATCAGGAGTTTTAATCATTTCCATACTATCTTGTTTTTCTTGAACTTTTAGACATACTCTAAACTTAGAGTTACTCCAAATTTGATCATTAACTACTCCAGTTGGTTTTTGCGTAGCAAGTATTAAATGAACACCTAAGCTTCTTCCAATACGAGCTGTACTTATTAATTGGTCCATAAATTCTGGTTGTTGTGCCTTTAACTCAGCAAATTCATCACAAATTATAATTAAGTGAGGAATAGCTATATCAACTTTGCCTTCTTTATATAAGGTTTGATACTTATAAATATCTATTGTACTTTCATTATATTTATCACGGGCTATATTGAAAAGATTTTGTCTTCTTCTTAATTCTGATTCTATGGACGCTAATGAACGATGCATATCAGCTATATCTAAGTTTGTTATAGTTCCTGCTAAATGTGGTAATTTTATGCCAGTTTCTTTATTTAGAAAAGCTCCTGCTAATCCACCACCTTTGTAATCAATCAATACAAAAGCTACATCATCTGGAGAATAATTTACAGCCATTGAAAGAATATAGGTAATTATAAACTCACTTTTTCCTGAACCTGTCATACCCGCTATTAAACCATGAGGTCCATGAGCTTTTTCATGTAAATCCAAATACAATAATTCACCCATTTTATCAACACCAACTGGTGCCATTAAATTACTTACTGTACTATTTTTTCTATATCTGTTTTCTATATTTAATTGCTCTACCATTCCCACATTATACATTTCAAGGAAACTAATTGTTTTTGGCAAATTACTATCTTCTTCAATCAATTCAATTGGAGTATTAGCTAATACTTTAAAGCACTCATATAAGTTAATATTATTAATAAAATCAGCAGTAAATTCTTGTTGCGTTGAAGTTGTTACTTCACTAGCAAATATTCCTGATGTTTTTTCACCAATATTAATAAAGTTTTCACATTCATTAGGAAGCTCTGAAAGTTTATCATTTAATATTAAAAGACTAAATCCAGCATTATTTTTACTTGAAAGTATGTCTTTTACTATTTCTAAACTTCTAATATTATCATAATCATCACTTATTACTACATAATATGGTTTAAAATATTTATAAGAATCTTTATCTTTTTTATAAACTTCTGTTTCTTGTCTTTGTTTTAATATTCTTTCTAAATATAAAGATATTTCTTTGTTTTCATTTATATTTGTTCCAAAAAATCTAATTTGTTTATCATTACTAAAGATATGTGGTAATATTTTTAAATCCTCATATAAATAACTATTTTTTTCATTAGTCATAAATACTATTTTTACTTCATCATAAGCATAAAAAGATACTATTTGTAATATAAAATAATTTAAAAAATTGCGTATTAAATTTTCTTCTCCCACTATTCCAGAAATAAAATTATCTTTTAATGAATAACTAATTGGAACATTTTCTAAGTTCTTTGTTTCATTTACTAATTCTTCTGCCATTACTTTTAAAGAATCCTCTTCCATCATAAAATCTTCTTCATGATATTTAACACTAATATCTAATGGATGAGTTCCTGTTCCAACTCTAAGTGATAAAAAATCATCATCGGCTATTTCTCTATTCCATAAAGTTGTTTTCTTATTTAAAATAATACTAGCACACTCTACTGGTGATAAATAATTGTCTTTCAAAATTTGTGCTTGCATTTTCATCATTAATTTTATTTTATCTCTTTTACTTTCTATGTAATTTCTATATTTGTCTTGTCTTTTTTCTTCTCTTTTTATTCGTTGTTTTTTTTCATATTTTCTCGTTAAACTAGGCCATAATAAACAGCTAGAAAGCATAGCAATAGACATTACTATAGTTGGCAAAACAGTCCACAATGATTTACCATTATTAGTCATATTATTGATTGCAGATAAGGCAAAAACTACAGAAGTCATACTCATAGTAAGCATTGGCCCTATTGTATATAACAAAGGTACTTCTTTTTCTTCTACTTTAATAGGTGGTGCATCTATATTTAATTCTTCTTTTTCTATTAATGTTTTAAAGCGTGGTGATTTATAAAAATAATCATCTTTTGCATATATTGGTTTTATATTTTTTTCTTCATCATAATCATCTAATATTAATTCTTGATAGTTATTATCTAATAGTTTAAATCTATCATTATATTTTATTAAAGATTATATTTGATTTAGATATATATAATCTTTCATGACTATTATTTTTAAGCCACATATGAATATAACATCACCATAATTCAACGTCTTTGTTTTATAATTTATATTATTTACATATAAAAGATTAGAATCATTTAAATCAGTTACTATCCATTTATAATTTTTATATTCTAATTTTATATTTTTTATTTGTGAAGCATAAGTAATATCAGTATTATCATTTCCTATTAAATATTCTGAATTGTTTTCAACTTTTAATTTTACATAAGTATTATCAATAGTAGGTTCTGTATATAAAACTATGTTTTCTTTTTCTAAACTTAATACATAAAAATTATATAAGTTTAATGGTGTGTTATTAACACTATTTCCGTTATTTAAAATTTTAACATCAGCATTACTTTTTAATAACCAAGAACCATCTTTTGCTTCTACATTAATTAAACTTCTTTTTTTGTTGTTTTCATCATAATCAGTTATCCAATAACTACCGATTATTATTTTTGGAAGTGTAAAACTAATTAGTCTTTCTTTTTTCATTAATACTATTTTCATATAATCATCCTCTACTGTAGAACATCTTTTCTAGTCGTAATACCATTAATTTTATTTTTAATATTTTTTTGTTCTATTTCTTGCTTTGTTGGTTCATTTTTTAACTTCAATCTTTCTTGTTCTTTTCTTTTTAATTCATCAGCATATATTTTAGCTTTAGTAGAAGCTAAAGAAAGATTACTTTCTGCTGACTTTAAAATAACTATTTGATTATCTAAAGCTGCTGATATTGTATCTGGTATGTCTCCTAATTGATTTTCATTTACTGATACTTTAGCACTCTTTATAGTATTTATTACTGATTCTGTTGTAAACGCTAATTCTTTTAGATTGCTAGATATCTTATATGCTTCTGTCGATGTCATATTACCACCCTCTACTATATACATTTTACAATATTTTCTTAAATATTTAAAGTATTTCTGTATAATTTCAAAAATATTGTTTGTTTATTAAAAATAAGTTATAATTATGTAGAAGGTGAAGTTATGTATATAAATAATAAATTAGTAATAGCTAAAAATAATGATTTTATTTGCTTAAACCCTAATATGTTAAATAGACACGGTATTATTACTGGCGCTACTGGAACAGGTAAAACTATAAGCTTAAAAGTCATCGCAGAAAGTCTTTCTAGTCTTGGCGTCCCTACTATAATTACTGATATTAAAAGTGACTTAAGTGGATGTGCTAAAATAGGTGAAAATAATTCTAATCTAGATGGAAGAATAAAAAAATTAGGATTAAATAACTTTGAATTTAAAAAGTTTCCAGTTAGATTTTGGGATGTATTTGGGGAATTTGGTCATCCTATAAGAGTTACTGTATCTGATATGGGACCTACTCTAATATCAAAAATACTAGACTTAAGTGAAGCTGGTAAAGGAATCTTGAACATTGCTTTTGCAGTTGCGGATAAAGAAGGATTAGAATTAATTGACTTAAAGGATTTAAAAAGTATTTTAAAATATGTATCAAAAAACTCTAAAGAGTTAAAGTTAGAATATGGAAATATTAGTGAAGTATCTATCAGTACTATATTAAGAAAATTATTAGAATTTAAAGATGGTGATTTATTTTTTGGAGAACCTAATTTAAATATTTTAGATTTTATGCATGTTTCCGAAGAAAGTGGTAATGGATATATTAACTTAATAGAATCTAGTAAACTAGTTAAAAATCCTACATTGTACGCTACATTTTTAGTATGGCTTTTATCATCATTTTATGAACAATTGCCTGAAGTTGGTGACTTAGATAAACCAAAATGTGTTTTGTTCTTAGATGAGGCTCATTTAATCTTTAGTGAAATGAATGATAATATTATAAAAAAATTAACACAAATTATTAAATTAATTAGATCTAAAGGAATTGGCGTATTTTTTATTTCTCAATCACCTAGTGATATTCCAGATGAAATATTAAATCAATTAGGTAATAGAATTTGTCATTCACTTAGAGCATATACTCCTAAAGAATTAAATAGTGTTAAAGTTGCAGCTAAAACCTTTAGAAAAGATTCTAGTTTTGATTTAGAAAGTGCCATTTTAAGTTTAGGTATTGGTGAAGCTATTGTTTCATTTATTAATGAAGCTGGTGAACCAAGTATTTGTGAAAAAGCATTTATTTTGCCACCACAAAGTTATATATCTAATATTGATATAAAAGAGATTAAAAAAATTGTTTCCAATGGTGTAATGGAAATAAAATATAGAAATATAATTGATAGTGATAGTGCTTATGAAAAAATAGAAAGAATAAATAAGCAAAATGAAGAAAAAGAAAAAAATGAATTAATAAAATTAGAAAACGAAAAGAAAAAATTAAAAGAAGAAAAGGAAAAAGAAAAAGCGTTAAATAAAGCAAATAAAGAAATAACTAGAAATCTTAGAAAAGTTACTAATTCTGCTATGTCTTCTATTGGTAGACAAATTGGAAACGCTATTATGAGAGGTATTTTAGGTACTAAAAAATAAGGGTTGATATTAATCAATCCTTATTTTTAAAAGATAAAACTTCTAAACAAAGTTTAATCCATGTCTTCTAACATTTGATTAGATTTTTTCATGACTTTTTTCATAGTCTTTTTTGCTTCTTTCATTACTGGTTTTTCGTATTTCTGATACATAAGAACCATAGAAGCTCCTAAACCCATCAAGGCCATACTTTTAGCCATTTTCATAATATCACCTCTTAGTTAGAAAATGTATACGTATACAATATTATTGTAACTAAATTATTTAATTTTATTCAATTTTGTTAATAAATCTGTTTTTCTTATTTGTTCATTATTATTGTTAATAGATGAAATAAAAGCTTCTTTTTCACCAACAATAAATAATTTTTTCTTTGCTCTTGTAATTCCAGTATATATAAGTTTTTTATAAAGCATTCTTTGATATGATTTTACTACCGGAATAATTACATTTTCAAATTCGCTACCTTGCGACTTATGAATACTAATGATAAAGCCATGTTTTATTTTGTTAAAATTATCTTTTGTATACTTAACAATATTGCCATCATAATCAACACATAATTCATATTTTTTGCTTTCTGTTTCAGTTGGTTTTAATATGTCTACTACAAAACCAATATCACCATTAAATATATTATCTTCTGGCATATTAGTTAATTGTAATACTTTATCATTTACTCTATATATTACATCGCCATATTCTATTTCTTTTTTATCTTCTGATTTAGGATTAAATACTTCTTGCAAAACAATATTTAAATTATCTATTCCACATTCACCTTTATACATTGGTGCCATAAATTGAGTAGTTTTAATATTATAACCTTTTTCAAGCAATTTTTGTGCCAAAGATTTAATACTATTTTTTAAATTAAAACTATTACATTCTAAAAAATTGTAATCAGCGTGTTTTTTTAAATAATTATCACTTAATTCATTATTTTTTATTTCATTTGCTAAAGTATTTATATAAGAATTTTCATTTTGCCTATATAAATATTCTAATTCAATAGTTGGTATTTTCTTGCTTTCAATTAAATCTTTTAAAATTTGCCCTGGACCTACACTTGGTAATTGATTAGCATCTCCTACTAAAATCAATTTAATATTATCAGTTATTCCTTTAAAAAGACTAGCAAGTAAATTAATATCAATCATACTTACTTCATCAACAATAATTAATTCATGATTATTTTTATTATATTCATCTACACCAAAACTATTAGTTTCTTTATTCCATTTTAAAAATCTGTGAATAGTAGAAGCTGGTAAATTAGTTGCCTCACTCATTCTTTTACTTGCTCTACCAGTAGGCGCAAGTAATGCTATTTTTTCAAGTACTTTTGTACCTGTTATTTTATTTATATTTTGATATATTTCAGTTATTGCTTTAATTATAGTAGTTTTCCCTGTTCCTGGTCCACCAGTTATAATACTTATACTATTAGTTAAAGAAGAAATAATTGCTTCTTTTTGTAAATTATTATAAGTAATACTATTTATTTTTCCTAATTCATTTATTTCATCTTCAATATTTTTATATTTTTCTTTAGAATTATTAAGTAATTTTTTTATTTTTTTTACTATTTCTCTTTCATTCATATAAATATCATATAAATAGTATTTATATTCATCTTTGAAAAGTTGTTTTTCTTCTGCTAGTTCTCTTAAATAAACATCAAAATCATCAAATTCTATTTCATAATTTAAATAAGAACATATTGCATCATAGATTTCTTCATATTCTAAATAAGTATTACCTGTTGAATATGTTATATTGTTTGCTACATAAACAATTCCCGCTTTTATTCTTCTAGCATCTGTTTTTTCTATTCCTAATTTTAAAGCTATTTCATCTACTTTATTAAAGGTGATTAAATCAACTGACTTAATTAAATCATATATATTTTCTTCTAGTTTTATTTTTGTGTTATTTTTATAAGTATTATATATAGATAAACTATCTCTCATAGTAAAACCTATACTAGTTAAAAAAACAATTGTTTCATGACTTTCTGTATATCTATTTAATGTTTCATAAATAGTATTTATTTTCTTTTCTGTTAACTTAGGAACTAAATATAATGAGCTTTTATCTTCTAAAATTTTATTTAAAGCATCAAGCCCTAAAATATCAACAATACTTCTTGCCTGTTTTTCACCTATTCCTTTAAATAAATCACTACTTAAAAACATAACTATACCATCTTCATCTTGTGGCAAAACTTTTTCATACTCTACTACTTCATATTGAAATCCATATCTTGGATGAATTACTTGATTTCCATAAAAAGTATACGTATCACCAAGCGTTAATTCATGAAAATAACCAGTAAAAGTAAGTAATCTATCTATATAGTTTTGCATTTGTTCTATGTTTGTTTCTTCTACTTTGATTAAACCTATTACATAGTCATTTGATGTATAGATTGCTCTTTTATATGTTCCTTTTATATATTCTTTCATTTAATCACCAACTTATACATTTATTATACTACTTAAGCATAATAAAAAGCAAATAAATGTTTGCTTTTTATTCACATATATATCCTATACAATATGGATACTCAACTTTTTCTATTTTTACCTTAATTAAATTATTTAATTTTTTATCACTTTTTACTTTTACATTTAAATAATTAGTAGTATGGCCATAAAGATAACCATTCTTTATTGTTTCTGGCAATATGTACATTTCTTTTCCAACAAATTTATTCATGTACTCAATTTCTAAATCTTTACTAATATCTATTATCTTTCTAACACGTTCTTTTTTTACTCTTTCATCTATTTGATTAGGCATTTCGCTCGCTACGGTTCCTTTTCTTCTAGAATATGGAAAAACATGTATTTTGCTAAATTTTATTTGATTAATTGTTTCAATTGTTTCATTAAACAATTCTTCTGTTTCATAAGGAAAACCTACAATTAAATCAGTCGTAATAGATATAGTTGGTCTAGCAATTCTTAATTTATCTATTTTTTCAATAAAATCTTCTTTTAAATATTTTCTATTCATTAGTTTTAATATTTGATTAGAGCCTGATTGAAGTGGAATATGCATATGATCTACTAAAACATGATTATTTTTTATTAATTCAATTATGTCATCTGTTATTTCATTCATTTCAATTGAAGATATTCTAAGTCTTTCTAATCCTTTAATCTCAAGTATTTCTTTAAGTAAATCATAAAAAGAATAATTAGTTAAATCTTCCCCATAATGTCCAGTATGAATACCAGTAAGTACGATTTCTTTATAACCATTTTTTACGAGATTTTTAATTTCTTTTATTACATCTGTATGTTTTTTACTACAAACATTACCTCTAGAATAAGGAATAATGCAGTATGAACAATAGTTATTACAACCATCTTGTATTTTAACAAAAGCTCTGGTTTTATTAAAATCTATTATTTGCATTGGTTCAAATGATTCTTTTGTTAAATCTTTTATTTCCACTATTTGTTCTTTTGTTTGTAAATATTTTTCTATAAGACGTGGTATAAATGTTTTATTTCTATTTCCTACTATTATAGAAACTCCTTCAATACTTTTTACAATTTCAGCGCTTACTTGTGTTAAACACCCCATTACAACTATAATACCGCCATTATTTTTTATAGCGTGTTTTATTGTCTTTAAAGACTTATTATCGGCTGTATTTGTTACAGTACATGTATTGATTATGGTAATATCAGATTTATCTTTAGTATCTACTAATTTATATCCTTCTTCTTTTAAAATATCTATAATTGCATTACTTTCATAAGTATTTACTTTGCATCCTAAAGTATATATATTAAATGTCATAAAATCCCCCTAACAAAAAGTAAGGAAAATCCTTACTATAAATTACTCCTAAAGCTTTTCAAATCTTCCAGGAATTTTTCATTTTGTTTTGTTTCATAATCGATGTCATCCGTTTCTATATCGACGGTATTAAACCTAGAATCAGCCATTTCTTTCAGGTAATCTCTACTTATTTTTACTTCTTTATAATAGTTTGGATTATCATAATTAGTAACACCTATAGGTGAAATGAAAATATTATTTTTAAATTCATAATTAGGATTATCAAATGGTGTTTTAATTTCTACTATCTTAGGTTCTCTTTTTATAGTCTCAACTGGACTAACAACAGTATTTTGAATATTGTTTTCTATTTCTACAGGTTCTTCTACAAAATTATTATTTGTATCTATTGTAGTTACTTCTGTTTCTAATGTATTTTCACTTGGTTTTACGATAGCATTAATAGCGTTTTCGATAACATTATTAACAGGTACTTCATTATTTTCTGGTTCTTCAACAGGTACATTGATTTCCATTTGTGGAAAATCTTTTTTTGCTCTTCTTAATAATTCTTGATAACTTATGATAGCGTTTTCTTCTTGTTCTCTTTCAAATCTTTCTACGTTATCCATTTCTTCTTTTTCATCAAGTGTTCTTTGCATTTTTTGTAATACTTCTTCTAGGTCACTATTTATTTTTTGCTCTTTAGCATCTATGTATTCTTTTTCTATAGCTTCAACTACAGGTTCAGCTACAGCTGGTTCTACTTCTATTACACTACTAACTGGCTCAACTACTGCTGGTTCTTCTTTAGTAGTATCTTCTTCTATTTTTTCTACGCTTTCTTCTTTTATTTCTTCTACTACTTCTTTTTTGTTTTTTTTAGAAGATAAAATTAAAGTCAATAAATAACCTAGTAAAATTAAACCAAAAATAAATAAAACAATTCCTAGTATCAAAATATTATTATTAGCAAACACATCAATTAATTCTTCCATCTTTATCACTCCATATTTATATAATTCAGAATGCTTAGTACAGTTAAGGGAGCTGTTTCTACTCTTAGTATTCTATCACCAAGTGAAACACTTTCAAATCCGATTTGATTTAAGTATTTTTCTTCTTTTTCGGAAATGCCACCTTCTGGACCAATCACTATGTTTATTCTATCACACAACTTTACATTTTGAAAATACTTTTTGATACTATTTTTTGTTGTCGTACTACAAACGATTGACACTCCATTCATCTTTTCTAATCCTTTTAAATCAAACATATTTTCGATAGTTGGAACAGTTATTCTTTTGGATTGTTCTGATGCTTCTTTGCATATTTTTATCCATCTTTCTTTTTTCTTCAAAAACTGTTTTTCATCAAGTTTTACAAGTGTTCTTTCAGTTGTTATAGGTACTATTTTTGTCACTCCAAGTTCTGTACTTTTTTGCAAAATATAGTCCATTTTTTGCTCTTTTAAGATGGGTATTATAAGAACAATTTCTAAATTTTTTTCTTCGAATTTTAGTTCTTTCTTTACACTTATTTGGATATCAAATTTTACATTTACTATACAGCACAAATATAGCTTACTGTCAAAAACGACTTCTATTTCATCACCATCATTCATACGCATCACATTAGTAATATGATGAATATCAGATGGTTCTAAAATTATTTTATCTTGTTCTTTATTAATGGCAAAATATCTTTGCATCATATCCACCTTCTTAATTAGTTATGATATCATTAATTTAGATATTTAGCAATATTTTATGACAATAAAGTGTGATTTTTGTTAA
>JALELF010000033.1 GCA_022771715.1 Bacillota bacterium | reverse complement strand
TCGTTCTTCTATGGTAAGATGTATATAGTTCATATTTATTACTCCTTAATGTTTGATTAGACACCAACATTATATCATGAGTAATAATATGAACTTTTTTATTAAGATAATCATATGTTGCACTTGTTATTATAAATTATCTCAAATAAAAAAATTACATAAACATATGCAATTTTTATTTAATTTCTATATAGTTATGAGAACATGCTCTTATTAGTCTATTCATAATAGCAATCCCTAATCCTTCTTTTTTTACGCCTTCAATAATTACTAAATCAAAATTAGTTTTATCGACTTCTCTAAGAATATGAAATATATTATGAGTTATTTCTTCTAGAGTGTTACCCATACTAAGTCTATTTTTAAAATATTTAGTTTTATTTTCTTTACAAACTACTAATACTTTTTTATCTTTTTCATATTTGTTAACAAGATTAACAAGCTTAGTAATATCCTCTGAATATACAAGCAAGCATTCTTTTTGTGGAGCATAATGTCTATATTTCATACCAGGTGATAGAACTCTATCATTTTTACTAACTTCTTTAAAAATATTATTATCTAGTTCTACTTCAAAGCCATAAAATTTAAAATCATCAATAGTAATTTTTCCTGGTCTTAAAATTCTTATTTTATTATCCATTACTCTTATAACAGTAGATTCAACTCCAATTAGAGTATCTCCACCATCTATCATACATGAAACTTTATTATCAAATTCTTCTTTTATATCATTTAAAGTGGTACCGCTCGGCTTACCAGAAATATTGGCCGATGGTGCAGCAATAGGAACACCGGCAAACTTAATTAAAGTATTAGCAATTTTATTACTTGGCATTCTTATTCCAACAGTATCAAGTTCACCAGAAACAACACTAGGAACGATATCTTTCTTTTTTAATATAATTGTTAATGGCCCAGGAAAGAAAATATCAATTATTTTTCTTTCGATTTCATTAATGTCAGTAGCAATATCATCAATCATATCAATATCAGAAATATGCAAAATTAATGGATTATCTTGAGCTCTACCTTTTGCTATAAAAATATTTCTAACCGCGTTACTATTTAATCCATTAGCGCCTATCCCATAAACTGTTTCAGTTGGAAATATAACTAATTCTCCATTTTTAATCATTTTACCTGCTTCTTTTATTTCTTCTTCTTTTATTTCATTTTTCATATCAAAATATTTAGTCATAAATTTCACCTAAAATATTGTATAACAAATAGTGATAAATAGCAATTAAAGGCATAAAAACTAACCTGGCGTTAAGCTAAGTTAGTTTATAATAAATAGTTTTTTTATTATATAAACATCTTAATAACTAATCAATATTTTACTTTTTTCCAATTTTTTCCATCTACAATACGCGCTACTAACATACTACTTGCCGTATCACCAACTACATTTAAAACAGTAGCTGGAGCATCTATTATAGTAGCTATTATAGTAAGAATAGGAAGTGCGGCTACTGGAAAACCCATCATACTTATAATAAGCATTTCTGATATTGTTCCACCACCTATTGGAACGGCTGTAACTAAAAGTGTTACAATTAAACTTACAAACAGTATTTTGCTAATATTTACATCCATATTAAATAAATAAACTAAAAACATAATTTTAAATACGCTACCAATTATAGATCCATCTTTATGAAATGATGTACCAAGTGGTATTACTGTATTAGCAATATCATCACTTACACCTATTTTTTTAGAAGCTTCAGTATTTGCTGGTATACTTGCAGCTGAACTACAAGTAGAAAGTGCTGTTAAAGTCGGTGAAATAATATTATTTAAATATCTTTTTACGCCTTCTTTACCACCAGCTATAAATGCATACAAAGTATAAATAACAAAATAAACAAATAAGCAAGCTATTATATAAATTACTAATGTCTTTACATAGCCAACTGCAATATTATAACCAAAGTTACCAATAAAAGAAGCAAAATAACAACCTATTCCTATAGGTGCATAATACATAATAATCTTGATAATTTTTTCTAGTACATTATTAGCGCTCTCTAATACATTTAAAAACAGTTTTCCTTTTTCTTTAGATAAAATTATAGCTATACCAGAAATAATAGAAAAAACGATTAAAGCTATAATATTGTTTTTTGATAATAAATTAATAAAATCATTAGTACTTATAGTATTAATAGTTCTTTCAAGAAAACTAATATTTACTTTTTCTTCACTTAAACTATAATCAAGTGAATTAATTATATTAGAACTATCTATTTTATCTACTAAGTTTATTCTTGTACTAATAATACCAATAATTACACTTATTATAGATGTAATTATAAATATTAGTATTATACTACCTAATATTTTACTAAGTCTATTAGGTTTATTCATCTTACCTATTGAAACAGTTATTGTTAAAAATATAAGTGGAACTATTATAACTAGTAATAAATTAATAAATAATTCCCCAAAAGGACTTAGTATACTTGCTTTTTCTTTAAATATAAGGCCTATTATAGTGCCAATTATAATTGATAATAGTAAAATAATAGAATTAGAATATGTCTTATAAAATTTTTTCATAATTCTCCTTTCATTAAATTATATTTAATTATTAAAAAAAAACTACAAAAGTAGTCTTTTAAAATATAATAATTGATAATGAAACTAGAATACCTATTATCATTCCGAAGAAAACATCTGTAAAATAATGTACATTTAAATATAATCTTGAATAAGCGATTAAAAACGCTAATGAAAATGAAAGTATTCCTACTACACTATTTATTTGAAACAATATTGTAGCTGATGAGAATGATGCTAAGGTATGTCCTGAAGGAAATGAATAATCATTTAGTCTAGGAAGTATTCGTGTTAAATTAGGATATCTATCGTAAGGTCTAATTCTTTCAAATATTGGTTTTAATACTAAATTACAAATTATAGCACCAATTACTATTGCTTCTAATAATTCAGTTCCATAATAATGATAAATTTTATTTGAAAGTAAAATGATAGCTATTAATAACCAAATAAGTCCCATATTTCCAAGTCTAGTAACAAATAACATGAAATCATCTAAAAATACATTTCTGTGTTTGTTTACAAAATCGATTACTTGTAAATCTATTTTTCTTAAAACTTTTAACAAATTTATCACCTTTACTAGAAAAAAGAAGAACTAATTAATCCATTAGTTCTTGTTCTAAGGCTTCAAGTGGTTCTTCTTTTAACATATTAAATTCCAAATCATAATCAACATTACGATATTTCTTAGCACCTGTTCCTGCAGGAATTAATTTACCAATGATAACGTTTTCTTTTAATCCATTCAAGTGATCGACTCTACCATGAATAGCTGCATCTGTTAAAATACGAGTTGTTTCTTGGAATGAAGCAGCTGATAAGAATGAATCTGTTTCTAGAGAAGCTTTAGTAATACCTAAAAGTACTGGACGTCCTGTAGCAGGAGCTTTTCCTTCAAGGATTAACTTCTTATTCTCATCTGTGAAATGATTTATATTAACCATAACACCTGGTAAGAATAAAGAATCTCCACTATTAATAATTTTAATTTTAGAAATCATTCTTCTAGCCATAATTTCAACGTGTTTATCAGATATATCAACACCCTGACCACGATATACTTTTTGAATTTCAAGTAATATGTATTGTTGTACAGTTATAGGATCTGTTACTACTAATAATTCTTTTGGATTAATAGCACCATGTGTAAGTCTTTGACCAGCTACTACTGAATCATTTTCGTTTACAGCTAATTTAGCACCATAGTTTGTAACGTGATTTTTAGTTTCAACATCATTAGCAACAGTAATTATATATTTACCATTATCTTCTTCAATTTTTGTAACTGTTCCTTTAATTTCAGAAATAGTTGCTTTACCTTTTGGATTTCTAGCTTCAAATAACTCTTGAACACGTGGTAAACCTTGTGTGATATCATCTCCACCGGCAACACCACCAGTATTGAAGTTACGCATTGTAAGCTGAGTACCAGGTTCACCAATTGATTGAGCAGCCATTATACCTACTGCTTCACCAATTTCAACTAGTGAACCAGTTGCTAAGTTACGACCATAACATTTGCGGCAGCAACCATGTTCTGTTTTACAAGTTAAAACAGTTCTAATTGATAATTCTTCTATACCTAATTTGCAAATTTTCTCTGCTAAGTTTTCTGTAATATAAGTATTTCTTTCAGCAATTACTTCTTTTGTTTCAGGATTAATTACTTTTGTATTAGTGAAACGACCAGTAATTCTTTCTTTAAATGATTCAATTAAAGTACCATCACTATCATTAATGAATGATTTAACAGTAACACCTTGTACACTACCACAATCTTCCTCTTTAACAATAACATCTTGTACAACATCAACAAGTCTTCTTGTTAAGTAACCAGCGTCAGCTGTTTTTAAGGCAGTATCAACGGCACCTTTTCTAGCACCATGCGTTGATAAGAAGAATTCATTTATTGTAACACCTTCACTAAAAGATGATACTACTGGGATTTCTACTTGTCCTCCACCTGGTTTAGCGAAAAGTCCACGCATACCAACTAACTGTGTAAGTGAACCGATATCACCTCTCGCTTTTGAATCAATCATCATTGAAATAGGATTTTCTTTGTCTTTCTTAATCATTTCTCCTAATTCTTTAGAAATAGTATTTTTAGCATTTGTCCATACTTCTACTACTTTATTATATCTTTCTTCATTAGTAATTAAACCTCTTTTGAATTGTTTATTAATTGTATCTACTAATTCATTGCTTTCTTTAATTACTTGAGGTTTGATTTCACTTTCTTTAATATCACTAATAGCTATACTAATTCCAGATAAAGTAGAATGCTTAAATCCTAAATCTTTTAATTTATCTAGCATTACAGAAGTTTCTGTAGTTTGATATCTTTTATATATTTGCGCAATTAACTTACTTAATACACCTTTATTGAATGCTGGTACTAATTCCATTTGTTCAATAAATTCTTTAATGTTTGTACCTTTTTCAATAAAGTATTTAGCAGGTGTAATTGATTCAATATTTTCAGCAGTTCCATCTGCTATATATTGGAATGTATCAGGAAAAATTTCATTGAAAATAATTTTACCTGGAGTTGTAACCAAATATTTATCGCTATAATTATCAGCAAATATTTTATGTTTAAATGATTTTACTGGTAAGGCGATACGAGTATGTAAAGTAATTTCTCTTCTTTCGTAACTCATAAGCACTTCATTTGGATCTTTAAATACTCTACCTTCACCTGGTAAACCTTTTTCTTCTATAGTTAGATAATAGTTACCAAGTACCATATCCTGGCTAGGTGTAACAATTGGCTTTCCGTCTTTTGGACTCAAAATGTTATTTGCACCTAACATAAGTATTCTTGCTTCTGCTTGTGATTCTTCACTAATTGGTACGTGAACAGCCATCTGGTCACCATCAAAGTCGGCATTAAATGCTGCACAAACTAATGGGTGAAGTCTAATTGTTCTACCATCAATTAATTTTGGTTCAAAAGCTTGGATACCTAATCTATGTAGAGTTGGTGCTCTATTTAACATAACTGGATGTTCTTTTATTTTTTCTTCTACTATATCCCAAACACGTTCATCTTGGTTTTCAATCATTTTTTTAGCAGCTTTAATGTTAGCAGCAATTTCTTTTGATACTAAACCATTTATAACATGTGGTTTAAATAATTCTAGAGCCATTTCCTTTGGAATACCACATTCATACATTTTTAATGTAGGTCCAACAACGATAACTGAACGACCTGAATAGTCAACTCTTTTTCCTAATAAGTTTTGACGGAAACGTCCTTGTTTACCTTTTAACATACTTGATAAAGACTTAAGTGGTCTATTACCAGCACCTGTTACGTTTCTACCACGTCTACCATTATCGAATAAAGCATCTACTGATTCTTGAAGCATTCTTTTTTCATTTTGAATAATGATAGAAGGCGCTCCTAATTCAATTAATTTCTTTAATCTGTTATTTCTATTAATAACTCTTCTATATAAGTCATTTAAATCTGATGTAGCAAATCTACCACCATCTAATTGAATCATTGGACGTAATTCTGGTGGAATTACTGGTAGAGCATCTAAAATCATCCATTCTGGCTTATTACCAGACTCTAAGAATGCTGATAAAACATCAAGTCTCTTAACTAAACGCACTCTTTTTTGAGAAGCTGAGTCTTTAATATCATCTATTTCAGCTTTGATTTTACTTACTTCTTCTTCAAGATTTACTTCTTTTAGAAGTTCTTTTATTGCTTCTGCTCCCATACCTACTCTAAAAGTATTTCCATACTTTTCATAATAAGTACGATATTCTTTATCAGAAATTGTTTGTTTTTTCTCTAAAGGTGCTGGTCCTGGATCTAATACTACATAACTAACAAAGTATAATACTTCTTCCAAATCTCTTGGAGACATATCTAGAACTAAACCCATTCTAGAAGGAACACCTTTAAAGAACCAAATATGAGAAACAGGAGTAGCAAGTTCGATGTGTCCCATTCTTTCACGTCTTACTTTGCTTCTAGTAACTTCTACTCCACATTTATCACAAACGATGTTTTTATATCTAAGGCGTTTATATTTACCACATGAACATTCAAAGTCTTTAGTAGGACCGAATATTTTTTCACAAAATAATCCGTCTCTTTCAGGTTTTAATGTTCTATAGTTTATAGTTTCTGCTTTTTTTACTTCGCCATAAGACCATGATCTAATTTTCTCAGGTGATGCAATGGCAATTCTTAATCCTTCAAAATTGTTTACATCCATTTTATTCATCCCCCTCTTCAATTGAAGATTCATCAAATTCTAAGTTATCAAGATCATTATCTTCAAATTCTTCTTTCTCTTCTTCTAATTCTACTTCATATGAATCACTAGAATCATCTATATTAGGAAGTCCTAAATCTATTTTACTTTCTAATTCTTCAGTAGAAAGATATGAATCTTTTTCATTTTCTTCTAATTCTTTTAATTCAACATATTTTCCTTCTTCATTTAGGACTGTTATATCAAGACCTAAAGCTTGGAATTCTTTTGTTAAAACTCTAAAACTTTCTGGTATACCAGATTTTGGAATTGGTGTTCCTTTAACTAATGATTCATACACTTTAACACGACCAATAACATCGTCTGATTTAATTGTCATCATCTCTTGAAGAACATTAGCAGCTCCATACGCATATAAAGCCCAAACTTCCATTTCACCAAATCTCTGTCCACCAAATTGTGCTTTACCACCAAGTGGTTGCTGTGTTACTAATGAGTAAGGTCCTGTACTTCTAGCATGTAGTTTATCATCAACCATGTGGTGTAATTTAATCATGTACATAACACCAACTGATACTCTATGATCAAACTTTTCACCAGTTCTACCATCATATAAATCGGTTTTTCCATCTTCATCTAAGCCTGCTTCTTTTAAAGCATCTACTATTTCAGTACGAGTTGCTCCTTCAAATACAGGAGTAGCTACGTAAGTATTTAATGTTTTAGCAGCATAACCTAAATGCATTTCTAGAATTTGTCCTATATTCATACGAGATGGAACACCAAGTGGATTAAGTAGAATATCTACTGTTTGACCATTTGGTAAGTATGGCATATCTTCTTCTGGTAATACAAGTGAAATAACACCTTTGTTACCATGACGTCCTGCCATCTTATCTCCAACAGATATTTTTCTTTTTTGTGCTATATATACATGTGCTATTTTAGATACACCTGGTGATAATTCATCAGTATCTTCTTTAGTAAATATTTTTACATCATGAACAATACCTTCACCACCATGTGGAACTCTTAATGATGTATCTCTTACTTCTCTTGTTTTTTCTCCAAAAATAGCATGCAATAATTTTTCTTCACTAGTAAGTTCTGCCATACCTTTTGGTGTTACTTTACCTACTAGAATATCATCATCTTTAACTTCTGTACCAATTCTAATAATACCAAATTCGTCTAGATTTTTACGAGCATCTTCACCTACGTTAGGAATATCTCTAGTAAATTCTTCAGGTCCTAATTTGGTATCACGACATTCTATTTGATATCTTTCAATATGAATTGAAGTATAAACATCATCTTTAACTAATCTTTCATTTAAGATAACAGCATCCTCATAGTTATAACCATTATAGTTCATGAACGCTACTGTAACGTTTTTACCTAAAGCCATCTCACCTTTTTCAGTAGATGGTCCATCACCAATTACCTCATCTTTATAAACTTTATCGCCTTTTCTAACGATTGGTACTTGATGATAACAAGTTGATGCATTACTTCTTTCA
>JALELF010000070.1 GCA_022771715.1 Bacillota bacterium | reverse complement strand
GTAAATAGACAAACTATATTAATTGGTATCCAAGTAAGAATAAATATAGGGAAAGTCATAATACCAGTTAAAGTTTTCTTAACATTTTTCTTGTTATATTTAACAACAAAAACCGCAATTAAAATACTTACTATATAAGATAACGCAAAGAATAAATATCTATACGCAAACATAAATGAAAATATATCACTCAATTTAATACCAATTATATGATATAAAACAAGCATAATAGTCATTATAACGCCAATAACTTGTGTAACAGGAGCTAAAAAGAATAAACTCATGTCAAAACAAGGTAAACTTTTTTTCTTAACAGCATCTTTAAATAACTTCCAAGAATAAGTTACTAAACATTGGTAAGTCCCAATTGACCATCTTTTTCTTTGCTTCCATGATACCTTAAAATCAAAAGGTTGTTCATCATATGTAATAGCGTCATCAACAAACACTATTCTTTTTCCATTTAAAGCACATTGTGCTGTAAATTCAATATCTTCTGTCATAGTAGTAGGATGAAATCCATACTCATCTAAAACACTTTTCTTAATCATAAAACCAGTACCATTAATAGATGCAGAACCACCCATATTCATTCTAGCTTTACTAAAGAAAGTATTTTGACCCCAGTAGAATAAAGAATATCCACCAGTTATCCAGTTATCACCTGGATTTTTACTATCTCTAAAACCTTGTGCTACTTCATAACCATCACACAAAGCATCATTCATTCTCTTTAAAAAATTAGGATGTACAATATTATCCGCATCAAATATTATATAAGCATCATAATCTTCATCTTTCAAATAATCAAAAGTATATTTTAAAACTTCACCTTTTGAAGAAACTTTTATTTTACAATCAATTATCTTAGCACCAGCCTCTAATGCTTTACCTCTTGTATCATCAGTACAGTTATTAGGAATAACATAAACATCATATAACTCTTTTGGATATTTTTGTTTAAGTAAACTATCAACAAGCTTTCCAATAACACTTTCCTCATTACGTGAGGCAATTAAAATAGCTATTCGATTTTTAGGTTTATGACTTTTAATAACAAATTTCTCTTTTTTAAAGATATATAAACCTGTTAAGCAAAAATATAAACCATAAAAAAGCATTGGCACAAATATCAAATAGTATATAAATTGGTACATATAAACTACCCCTCTTTCACTCAAACTTATTATATCATATCTAAATAAGTTGTCAAATTAACGTTGTATTATAAACACAAATCTATCTAAATCATTATAATCTTTTTCAATAATAACTTCAGGATTATCTAAATATTTAATTGCTAAATCTCTTATTTCTAAAGCTTCGCTACAACCTATTTCAAAAGCAATAATACTTGTTTTATTTAAATATTTTTTAGCATCCTTAAGGATTTTATCATAAAAATATAGTCCATCTTTTCCACCATACAAAGCAATGTGTGGCTCATTATTCTTAACAATATCCATTATTTCTTCATCTTCTTTTATATATGGCGGATTGCTAATTATAACATCATATTTATCTTTAACATTACTAAAAACATCACTAACAAAAAAATTAACTGAACTATTATTCTTAATACCATTTTTAGTAGCGACTTTTAAGGCATCACTAGATATATCAACTGCGTCTACTTTAGCACTCAATAATTTATTAAGAGTAATAGCTATACAACCACTACCCGTTCCAATATCCAAAATAGAGATTTCTTTATTAAAATATTTTTTTATAAGATTAATAGTTCTAGAAACCAATTCTTCTGTTTCAAAACGTGGTATTAACACACTATTATTAACATCAAATGAAAAGCCATAAAAAGAGACATTACCTACTATATACTGAACAGGTTCACCATTTTCTAATCGTTTAATACCATTTTCTAATTCATTAGGATTCAAATATTTTTTTAAATATTCAATATCTGTCATTATTCTCCTCTTAATTTACGAGCTTGATCTTCAGCAATTAATGCATCTATTACTTTATCAATGTCACCATTCATTATTCTATCTAAAGTATTTAAAGTAAAACCAATTCTATGATCTGTTACTCTATTTTGTGGATAATTATATGTTCTTATTTTTTCTGAACGATCACCAGTACCTATTTTACTTCTTCTTTCACTACCTAGTTTTTCCTCTTGTTCTCTCGTTTTCAAATCATATAATCTAGCTTGTAATATTTTAATAGCTTTTTCTTTATTTTTTATTTGACTTCTTTCTGTTTGTGAATAAACAACAATACCAGTTGGAATATGAGTAAGTCTAACTGCTGAATCAGTAGTATTTACTCCTTGACCTCCACATCCTGAACTTCTTGTTATATCTATTCTAACATCATTCATATCAAGATCAGCATCTACTTCCTCAGCTTCTGGCATTACTAAAACAGTGGCAGTTGATGTATGAACTCTACCTTGTGTTTCAGTAACTGGTACTCTTTGAACGCGATGAGCACCACTTTCGTATTTTAATTTTGAATAAACATTATCACCTTTAATCATAAAACTTATTAAAGTATAACCGCCAGCCTCTGAAGGATCTTCTTCCATAATTTCAATTTTCCATCCTTCTTTTTCAGCTAATTTCTTATACATTTCAAATAAGTCGCCAGCAAAAATATTTCCTTCATCACCACCAGCAGCTCCTCTTATTTCCATAATAACATTCTTACCATCATTAGGATCTTTTGGAAGCAATAATATTTCAATATCGTGTTCTAATTTTTCTTTTTCAACCATTAAACTTTCAAGCTCTTGTTTAGCTAATTCTGATAACTCAGGATCATTCATCATTTCTTTATCATCAGCTATTTGCTTTAAAACATTACTATAACTCAAATAAGCTTCGTATGCATCTTTTAATGAAGCTTGTTCTTTAGTAAGCTCTAATGTTTTTTTAATATCGCTTAATACTTCTGGCTTAGTAAGTTCATTTGATAGTTCTTCATATCTATCTCTTATCTTTTCTAATCTTTCTAACATACAATTTCACCTTTTCCTTTTAAGATTATACTATATACATATTGTTTTAGCAAGAAAAATGACGATTTAGTTACCGTTCATTTCTATTTTATTTAATTACAAAATTTTTATTAATGAATTAATTAAATAAGCCAATAAAAAACCATTGAAACTCAATGGTTAATTACATAATGGTCGGAAAAACAGGATTTGAACCTGCAACCCCTTGGTCCCAAACCAAGTGCACTACCAAATTGTGCTATTTTCCGACAATGGTGCGCCCTAAGGGAGTCGAACCCCTAGCCTTTAGATCCGTAGTCTAACGCTCTATCCAATTGAGCTAAGGGCGCGTATAGGGCAATTAATATCTAATAAATGGTGGCTCCGAGTGGAATCGAACCACCGACACAAGGATTTTCAGTCCTTTGCTCTACCGACTGAGCTACAGAGCCAAAATAAAAATGGCGGTCCCGACCGGATTCGGACCGGCGATCTTCTGCGTGACAGGCAGACGTGATAACCGCTACACCACGGGACCATAATGGTTGCGGGGGATGGATTTGAACCAACGACCTTCGGGTTATGAGCCCGACGAGCTACCAAACTGCTCCACCCCGCGATATCAAAACATATATAAATGGCGGAGAAAGAGGGATTCGAACCCCCGCGCCGTCGCCGGCCTCCCGGTTTTCAAGACCGGTCCCTTCAACCAGACTTGGGTATGTCTCCACACACACATATATATAATATGTGCTTTTGATGCGACAAATGAATTATATCACAATAAAAATTAAAAAGTCAATAAATTTTATATATAAAATAACGATTTTTTTAGTTTTTTTAAATAAAACGACATTAGTAGACATTTTCCATTATAAAAATATGCTAAAAGATGCTAATTTAGAATTAATCAACTACTTGTTTTTTTAAAGAAACAAAATTATTAATAATCATAAAAACAATAGAAAAGATTATTAAAACCAATAAATTAGCAAAAACAGGTTTCATATTATTAAAATTAATTACTTCCATTGTCGACATTAAATTGTTAGAATTAATATACCAATAACTAGGAAAAATATGAGCAATCTTCAAAACAAACTCTGGTAAAAACTCTGCAGGAATAAACGCACCACATAAAAAAGCTTGACCAAGTGCTAGAACATTAACAATACCATTTATAGCATTTTTGTTGCTAGTTAAACTAGAAATAAGTAAAGCTAGATTTAAAGCACAAAAACTAAACACAAAAGTATTAATAATATATATAACTCCTCTAATACTTAACATATCATCTAATAAAACAAAGCCCAATAAAGTATATAAAATCCATACAATAAAACTAAAACCAAAACTAGAAATTAAAACTAATCTATTATATTTTTTATAATTCATACTACTAACAATAGTTCTTTTATTTACATTTTCATCATGAAAACTTGACAAAACTAGACAAATTATATACATAATAACTGCCATAATACTATAACTAGCAAAATTGAAAAAACTAGCCATATTAGAACTTTTAACATTATCCATTTTAGATACAATATTAACATTAGCACTATTAGCTAAATTATTATTAATCGCCTCAATTAATTCATCATTATCAACACTTTTACTATAAATATTTTGAACATTTATATATCTAGATAATAACATATTAGCTAAACTTGCTTCGTAATCACCTGCTGATTTAATTTCAAGTTCAGGGTTTATTCCATTAAGTATATCTTTCTCATATCCATAAGGAATATATATAACATAACTAACATCCCTATAAAATAAAGCATCATCTATTTTATCTTCAGATTCTTCAACTTTTACTAAATTAGCAAATTTATCAAAATAATCCACTAAATTTTTGCTAATTAAACTTTCATCTTGATCAATAATTAACACATCTGGCTTACTATTAGTAAACGTAGTATTTATATCATTTGTCTTTAAATTCATTGTTCCAAATGTAAGTAGCATTACGGTATAAAGAATAATTGTTCCTTTATATTTATTGACAACTTTCCAAAAAGTTTTAAATACTGTCATACTTCTGCCTCCTAATACTAAAGAAAGAAATAAGTAAAGCTATAATAGAAAAGACTAGTAAACTTATTAAATTAAAATAATACCTATCTAACGTATCATAATAATAAAGCGAATAAAAGCCATCAGTTATCATATTAGCCGGATTAATAATATTTAAAATTGGTATATTTTTATCAATTACATATTTCATCGTAATTCCCATCATACCAGATAAAAAGCAAAACAACATAGTGATTGCTATTAAAATGCCCATTTTATTACCTTCATTTGCTTTAAATAAAGTAGCAATCATAACACCAAGTGATAAACCTGCTAGCACTCCAACTAAAGATAGAACAATAACTAAGAAAAAATTATTACCATAATCAACATTAAGAACAAATATAGTATAAATAAACAATATAGCTACACCTAATAATTGCACGACATAACTTGCAAATAAACTTCCTAAAAGAGAACTACTTTTACGAGTTGGAGAAACAGATATTCTTTTACCTACACTATCCATATTAGGCATTTTTTTATTAGTTATAAACATAGAAATTGTACTACCATATAAAATAGCCATAGCAATTAAAGTATAATATTCTATCATTGTATAACTTAAATTACTTCTTGATATATCTTTTAGTTTAACTTCGCTTTCACTAACTATCCTATCAATATCCAAAGATTCGTCACTAAGACTTTCATATATAGATTTTTTACTATTTATTTCGTCAACAACAAACCTTAAAACCGTTTCATTGGCGCCACTTTTATTAACATAAATATCAATATTATCATTAAAAACTAAATAACCAGCAACCTTATTTTCTTTAAGTAAATTCTTAGCTTCTTCTAAAGATACATAATTAACATTAAAAAGTCTATCTTCATTATTTACATCAGATAAGCTATCAAAAATATTTTTATAAGTTAAATTAAAATTTTCATCATTCACAATAGCTATATCAAAAGCATTAAACCTTTCACTATTTTCTATATTAGAAAAAGCCATATTGAAAAAAGTTCCTAAAACAATTGGAAAAACAAAAGTCCAAAAAAGTAAACCTTTATTTCTAAGCAAAACCTTTAAAGAATATTTAAAATCATATAGCATCTCTTAATCCCTTTCCTGTTAACTCTAGAAAAACATCATTTAGTGTAGGTCTTTCAGAAAATATTTTATTATAACTAACTTTATTTTCTTTTAAATAATCCATTAATTCTTCTAAATTGTTTTTACCTTTTCGATAGATTATACTTAAAACATTTCTATCATAAGTAACACTATCAACTGTTTTAAATTTTTTTATGTTTTCTAAAATACTAGAAGACATATTAGTTACTTCTACTGTTATTTTTTCTTCAATATTAGCAAGTTTCTTTAGTTCATCACTTGTTCCAGAAGCAATTATTCTCCCTTTATCTAGTATAATAATACGATCACATATAAGCTCTACTTCTTCCATATAATGAGTTGTATATAAAATAGTAGCTCCATCATTTCTTAGCTTTTTAATACCATCTAATATATTATTTCTGCTTTGTGGATCAACCGCAACTGTAGGTTCATCTAAAAATATTAGTTTAGGTTTATGCGCAATCCCACATGCTATATTAAGTCTTCTTTTTAATCCACCAGATAATTGTTTAGGATAAAAATTAATAAAGTCTTCTATACCAACTAACTTAATCGCATCCATTACATAACTTTTTCTTAAAGATTTATCACTAATATATAATCCACAAAAATAATCAATATTTTCATAGACAGTTAATTCTTCAAAAACAGCTATTTCTTGAAATATAACCCCTATTTGTTTTTTAATTTCATATGAAGTAGGTGTCATTTCTTCACCAAATATTTTAATACTACCATTTTGATAATTAAGAAGAGATAATAAACAATTAATAGTGGTTGATTTCCCACTACCATTAGGACCTAAAAGTCCTAAAATCTCGCCTTTTTTTACTTCAAAAGATAAATCATCAACTGCTTTTAAGTTTTTATATTTTTTTGTTAAATTTTTAACTTCTATTATATTTTCCATAACTAATCACCCTTTTTTATATATTGTTCAACTAATGGTATTCTTAATTTATCCTTTTCTCTACTACTTTGTTTTAAGTAAGACAAATAATCATGTATTTCTTGTACATAATAGTCATCAATCAATTCTTTTCTACCAACCATATCACTTAAAACACATTCTACACAATCATTTACTTTATAAAAACCATTAGTTTTTAAAATCAAATCATAATTTTCTTTTAATTTATTAAGTCCATTTACAGTAACTGCAATATCTAAATCATTAGCGTTTTCTAGTATACCCCTTAATACTAACGCACCGCTAGATAAAACAACAAAATCCTCTTTCAAAAGATTTATACTATTAATTAAATCGATTAATTCTAGTTTATTCATAACTTACCTTTTTAAATAAGACAAACTTTTCTTTAAGGCTTATCTTAATTACTTGATATCCATAGTTTAAACATTCTTTTTTATATTTCAAAAAAGAATGATCAATACTAAATCCTAAAATATTATTTATTTCTTCAAAAGACATTTTATATTCATCTAAATTATTATCTTTTAAATAAAGCCATAATCTTTCATATCTACTCATTGAAATCTACCTTTATTTCACCTATACCACCATCTATATCAACTATTACATCCCCATTTCCTATTTCACCTTCAGAAACATTTTTTGAATCAATAGAAATATTGCCAATTCCCTTTGAAACTTCAATTCTATAATCATCTAAATTACCTAATAAATTTAATTTTAATGCTCCTACTCCAGCATCAAATCTATTAACACCTGTTAATTTTGTTTTGATATTTGCTTCTCCAACACCAATATCAAAATCTAAATTATTTATGCTTCCCGCTAAAACTTGAAATTTACCAGCACCTGTATTGATAAAAGCATCTTTAGATACAATCAAATTATCAATATCAGTTTTACCAGCACCTAAATCTAATTTTAATTTTTCTGTGACAATACTTTCAATATCAACGCTTCCTGCTCCAGATTCTATGTTTACTTTTTCAAAACTAAAATCATCAGGAATATATACTACTAAGTTTCTAGAATAACCCCACGAAAACCATTTATCTTTTTCTTCAATAACTAATTTACCATTATCGTTTTTACAAGAAACTTCTTTATTATCTGTTTGGGCTAAAAATTCTCTACCTATTTTTATATCTAAATTACTATAATTAATATCTATGTCTAAAGAAGTTATGCCTTTATAAGAGCATTTTAAATCAACCATTTCATGTCTTTCTTTATCTTTTTTTAAACCAATTTCATTAGCAATACCATAAATAGCCATAGTGATTGCTGAAAAAATTGTAATTATTAGAAAGAATGCTAAAACAAGAGCCAAATATTTTATTAATTTTTGAACATTTGTCATTTAATATCAACTCCTCCGAATACACATGTTGCATTAATATAAATTGTTACTTTTCCATCATTTTTCTTTGTCTTTTCATCTACACCACCAAATATAGAAAATGATTTTACTTTTACTTTAACATTTTTTGGCACATATATATCTATTCCACCAAATATAGAAGTAGTATTTATTACTACATCATCATCTAAAATAGCGTTTCTTAAATCTAATTTAACACTACCAAATATAGCACTAATTTCAGAACTTTTAAATCTCTCATTATCATAATTTATTTTTTGTTCAGAAAATGTAGCACATACTTCATTATCTTTAGATAGCTTATTTATTTTTTTTATTTCTTCAACTACTTGTTTATTAAATGTGTCTTTAAATATAAATGATAAACCTATTACTACTAATACTATTGGTATAATTAATTTCCAAATTAAATCAAAATTCAATATATCTTGACATGCTAGAAATAATAAAATGCCTATTAACAACAATATAATATTTCCTGTTTTATCTTTTTCTTTTGATAAACCTAAAATAGCTGGAATTATTATAAATAAAGTCCACCAACCATCAAAAAATATATCAATACTAGTTATCCCAAATGTATTTAAACCTATAATAACCCCTAATATAATTAAAATTAATCCTAATATAATATTCTTCATATAATCTCCTTCAATCTTTCGATACCCATTTATTGTCTTTATTTTCTTCCAAAAGCATAAGTGCTTGAAATTCTAATGATAACAACTCTTTTATTTGCGACTCTGTTAGTTTTACAGTATCGGTCGCAACTAACATAGCAATACCATGAGTAAATACCCACATTTTGGTATGAAAATCAGCTATATCTTCATCTTTTAGTTGTGTACTCAATTTTATAAGTTTTGTTAATTCTTGATAATCTTCATTATCTCTAGAAATAAATTCTTTAGGAACTAAATCAGAACCACTCATAAATAAAAATTTAAAAAAGTTAGTTTCTTCTTTAGCAAATTTTATATAATTAATACCTACTTGTTTATAAGGTGGAATATTATCAACCATCTTATCCATCAAAAACTTATAAAAATATTTTTCTATTTTTATATATAATTCATTATTCAATTCTTCTACATTTTTGAATTGATAATATATTGGTCTAATCGATGAATTAAGTTTTTTAGCCAATTCTCTATTACTAAGGCTTTCTATACCTTTTTCTCTAACAATTGAAAAAGCTGCTTCTAATATTTTTTCTTTTGTTATCTTCACTGATTTTGGCATAACATCGTCCTCTCATTTTGTATCTACTGATA
>JALELF010000069.1 GCA_022771715.1 Bacillota bacterium | reverse complement strand
CAACTGAAAACCCAAATACAGTTGATAATGGCGTTCTTTACATGTTAGTAGGAGCACTTAGCTTAGTATTAATTGCTACAGTTCTAACTGCTAAAAAAAGAAGATATGTTTAATGATAAGGTAAATCCTTATCATTTTTTTGTATACTTTATGTAAAGTATTGTAAGTTATTCTACTATTTAAAAGACAATTATGATAGAATTAAACTAGAAGGTGATTATATGAAATTTTCAAATGATATAAATTTTTCAAAAGCAAGTAGATTAGATTATGCTCTTGAAGAAACAATAATTAAATACCCAGGCTTTAAAGATAGTTTTGCTGACTACTTTATTAAAAATGGTTTTAATCCAAATTATATAACAAGAAAAAATGGAGCAAGAGATGCTGTTATTGATTTAACAACTGAAGATGTTTTAATAGAAATTTTAAAACATGCTAATCACGCTAAGGAAAGAATGTTTGATAATAGAATTGACAAGTCTTTATATACTCAATATCCTTTTTTGAGTGCTGATGCAATGCTTCCTTTAGAATATGCTTCATACGGTGAAGAAAACTTAAGAAATTTGATAGACTTTTTTATAAATACAAGATATTCTATGACTGTTTATAACAAAAATTGTGTTGATACTTTAGAAATTATTTTAAGCTGTCGAGATATAGATAGAGAAGTTGATGAGTATTTCAATGAACAAAGAAAGAATAAAAGGAAATAACTATTATGAAAAAATGGTTTACCTTGTTAGAAAAATGTTATTGGGTAAGTGAGTTTTCTGGTTGGTATGCTGACTATTCTTATTAGAATTCAGTATCATTTTCATGGCTTCGACGTGACGGGGTTACTAAAAATACTGGTTTATGGAGTTTTATCAGTGTAGATGGTGATAGAAGTGATTCGTATGGTTTTCGTATAGCAATCAGAGCATAATATTAAAGATGTGATAAAAAAGTTTCACATTTTTTTTATAAAAAAATATTAATATATAATACTTATGTTATAATAATTAAGAAATATTTGAAAGAAGTGAAATAAATGAAACAAAAAAATATAAGAAACTTTTCAATAATTGCTCATATAGATCATGGTAAAAGCACTTTAGCAGATAGAATATTAGAAGTAACTGGTGCTATTACCGAAAGAGAAAAAAAAGATCAGTTATTAGATAATATGGAATTAGAAAGAGAACGTGGTATTACCATAAAATTAAATGCTGTTGAGTTAAAATATAATTATAAAGGTGAAGAATATATTTTAAATTTAATAGATACACCTGGTCATGTAGATTTTACTTATGAAGTTAGTAGAAGTCTTGCTTCATGCGAAGGAGCTATATTAGTTGTTGATGCTGCACAAGGAATAGAAGCTCAAACTTTGGCTAATCTTTATTTAGCACTTGAAAATAATTTAACAATAATACCGGTAATAAATAAAATAGATTTACCTAATGCTGACCCTGAAAAAGTAAAACAAGAACTAGTTGATACATTAGGATTTGATGAAAACGAAATAATTTTAACAAGCGCTAAAAATGGTATAGGTATTAAAGAATTAGTAGAAGCAGTAATTGATAGAATTCCTTCACCTAAAGGTGATGAGAATTCACAATTACAAGCTTTAATATTTGACAGTTTCTTTGATTCATATAGAGGCATAGTTACTTTAATTAGAGTAGTAAATGGAAGCATAAAGGTAGGAGATAAAATTAAGATGATGGCGACTGATGCCATATATGATGTAGTTGAATTAGGCGTTCATAATCCAAAAGAAGAAAAAAGAAAAGAATTAAAAACAGGTGAAGTAGGCTTTTTATGTGCTAGTATTAAGAGTATAAGCGATGTTAAAGTAGGTGATACGATTACATCATTTTCAAACCCAGCACCTAATGTTTTAGCAGGCTATAAACCAATGAAACCTATGGTATTTTGTGGAATATATCCTATTCAGTCAGCAAAATATGAAGATTTAAAAGAAGCTTTAGAAAAATTAAAATTAAATGATGCTTCATTAGAATTTGAACCTGAAACATCAAAAGCACTAGGTTTTGGTTTTAGATGCGGGTTCCTTGGCTTATTACATATGGAAATAATAGAAGAAAGAATAGAAAGAGAATTTAATATAGATTTAATCGCGACAAGTCCATCTGTTATATATGAAGTAACTCTTACTAATGGTCAAGTTATTTCTGTTGATTCACCAGTTAAATTACCAGATAGAACATTAATTAAAGATATAAAAGAGCCATATATTAGAACTAATATATTTGTTCCAAGTGATTATATTGGCGATATAATGAAGCTTTGTCAAGATAAAAGAGGCACTTATATATCTATGGAATATATAGATAAAACAAGAGTAAATATTCACTATGAAATACCTTTATCAGAAATAGTCTATGACTTTTTTGACAAATTAAAGTCAATGACAAAAGGTTATGCTTCATTTGATTACGATTTAATAGGCTATAAAACAAGTGATTTAGTAAAAATGGATATATTATTAAACGGTGAAATAATTGATGCTTTAAGTGTAATTGTTCATAAAGATTTTGCCTATAAGCGAGGAAAATCAGTAGTTGAAAATCTAAGAAAAATGATACCACGTCAACAATTTGAAGTACCAATTCAAGCATCTATCGGAAGTAAAATAATAGCTAGAGAAAATATCAAAGCAGTTAGAAAAAATGTTTTAGCTAAATGTTATGGTGGCGATGTTTCTAGAAAAAGAAAACTATTAGAAAAACAAAAAGAAGGTAAAAAAAGAATGAAAATGGTAGGTAGTGTAGAAATACCACAAGAAGCATTCTTATCAGTTCTTAGTATGGATGAGGATTAATATGGTTGGAATTATATTTGCAATGAAAGAGGAATTAGATGCCTTAAAAGAAATTATAAATATTACTAAAGAATATCAAATATTTGATTTAATTTTCTATGAAGGAAATCTAAATAATAAAAAGTGTATAATGGTTGAAAGTGGTGTAGGAAAAGTAAATGCATCTAGGGTAACACAAGTATTAATTGATAATTTTAAGGTTGATTATGTATTTAATATTGGTGTAGCTGGTGGTGTTGATTCATCTTTAAAAGTGGGCGATATTGTTATAGGTGAAAAGTTAGTTCAACATGATTTTAATATAACTGCCTTTAATCATGAAAGAGGTTATGTACCAAAAGTAGGAATGTATTTATATTCTGATACTTACCTAGTTAAATTAGCTAAAGAAAATATAGAAGAAGCTAAAATTGGTGTTATTGCTTCAGGTGATATATTTTGTGTTGATGAAAAAATGACTAGTAAAATTAATCAGAAATTTAAAGCTTTGTGTGTTGAAATGGAAGGTGCAGCAATCGGACAAACTTGCTATTTATGTGGTGTACCTTTCTTAGTCATAAGAAGTGTTTCTGATATTCCTAATAATGATAATGTTATTACTTACGAAGAATTTTTACTAATGAGTTCTAAAAAAGTAGCGCTTGCTATGAAAAATTTATTAAATAATTTGAATTAAGACAAAATTCGTGTATATTTTCAATATCTTTCCTTCAAAATATAAATAGGAGGAAATTTATGAAAAAAATATTAATGATAATCGCATTATTTTTAGTTGTAGGTTGTAATAAATTAGATAATACACCTACAAAACAAGTTGAAACATTTTTTAACAAATATCAAACATTAGATAAAGAGGTATTAAGTGATTTAGATAGCGCCGTTGCCGAAGAATCTAATTTTAATACTGAACAAAGAGATAAATATAAAAGTTTAATGAAACATCATTATCAAAATTTATCTTATGAAATCAAAGATAGTAGAGTAGATGGAGATAAAGCAACCGTAACTGTTGAAATAGAAGTTACTGATTATTCTAAAGTAATTGCGGCTACTAAAGTTTATTTAGAAGCAAATAAAAAAGAGTTTTTAGATGAATCTGGTAATTACGATAATACTAAATTTAATGATTATCGATTAGAAGAATTATCAAAAACTAAGGATAAAGTAAAATATACATTAGATTTAACCTTAACTAAAAAAGATGGTGAGTGGAAACTAGATCCAATTACTAGTGATATTGAAGACAAAATACATGGTATATATGAATATTAGAGCTTAGGCTCTTTTTTTAGTAAAAAAAAGAAGTATTAAACTTCTTGTTCAAAACTTATATTAGCATTTATTTTAAATGTTTCTTTGTTAGAGCTTACTAAAGTGTCAGCTTCATTGTTCATAGTTTCGTTTTCACCATCGTACCACTCAAAATATACTCTAACTGTAAATGGTTGATAAGCGAAATTTGCTGTTTCATTATCGTAATATAAAGTATTAGTAATAGTATTTCCCTCTAGATTAATTACATTTAAAGTATCTCCTTCAGTATATCCTGTTGGAACAATTGCGTACTTCGTAATCATTAAATCTGGAATATTTTCATTTTCTATATTTAAATTGATTATATATTTAAATGACACTTGAACATTAGTAGGATCTATATCTATATCAAAATGTCCCTTAGAAGTTGGAGCCATAACATTGGCTGCAACATTTTCATTTGCTTCAATAAATGGTTCAAAGCTAATAGATGAACTACTATTTGTTGTAATGTCTTTATTATTGACAAGTATTTGCCATTTAGCAAATAAAATATCAATATTTCCAGTTGTATCTGCTACATATCTTGAATAAGTATTACTCATTAAACCTAGTGAAATGCTTGCCGATACAAGTAAAAGTATAATACCAATTTTCTTATACATGGACCCCTTCTCCTTTCAATTTAATTATAAGGTTTTTTAAATATATATACAATTGTTTTTTGATTTTTTTGTCTAGTGAGGTGTCAAGTTGTGTCAATTGCCAAAAACTAATAAATTATAGAGATAACAATTTATTATTACGATACAAATAGTTTATTTAGAACTTATCTTTTTTTCTAATATTAATTGACAATTTCAGAAGTAAACGTGTATAATTATTTATAGAATAGGTGAGCGGTAGGAAGTGATACACATGAAAGATGAAATAACAGTAAGCATCAAAAAAATAAAGAAAAGAAAAAAAATAATTAAAATAGCTAAACTAACTATATTAATACTTTTACTAGTATTGGTTCTATTGTATGTAATAATGGGAATAATTTATAATAACGGTAATTTTAGTATAACATTAGATAAAAACCTGTACTTTGAAAGAGGTATTATTATATATGATGATCCAACTTACAAAGTATATAGAGAAGAGTTGTATGCTAAAGCAGTTGATTATTTTGATAATATATCATATAAATGGTTACCAGATAATTTAGATGATGAAGAAGGTTCTCATAATGGTGACAATTATATTGCTTATACATTTTACATTGAAAATACAGGAACAGACACATCAGATTATTGGACAGAAATAATTATAGACGATGTTGTTAAAAATGTTGATTCAGCCGTAAGAATTAGAGTTTATAAAAATGGTGTGCCAACCACATATGCTAAGATAGGAGCAAATGGAAACCCTGAAAAAGAAACGACACCATTTGTATCAGACACTTTAGTAGCGGTTGATCACGTAGAAAATTTCAAACCACAAGATATTGATAAATATACAATTGTAATGTGGGTAGAAGGAACAGATCCAGAATGCACTGATAATATTCTAGGCGGAGAAATAAAAGTGCATATGGAATTTAATTCAGAATTTAAAGAAGTAACAGATAAAAAGAAATAAAAAGGAGAGTTATATATGGAAGAAAGTGTAGTTAATTTTGACATATCAAAATTAAGTTTGGAAGATTTAATAAAAGTTTACGAAAATATAGAATCATTTTTAAAATACTTAGATGATAATAGAATAGAACAAGAGGTAGATAATGATGAATAGTTTTTTGAATTTTATAAATCAAGATATTGAAGCGAAAAAGACACTACTTTCTTCTATGCCAATTAATAATAAAACAAATAAAAGAAAGTATAATGAGAAAATAGATTCAATTAAAGAGACATATTTAGACTATAAAGAAAGTGTATCTAAGTATATAGAAGCAAAGGCTAATTCGTTTGAAATTGATGAACCTAAAAAAGATTTAAAATTAGAAGAAAAAGTTAATAAGTTATATTATGTAGTTTCTATGTTAAATCCAATAAATACATTTTTGGAGAAATTAGAAATAGATAGTTTACTCTTTGATATGAAAAATTATGCTAATTTTTCTTTTGAAGAATTAAACAAAATAATAGACAACTTTGTTTCAAAGTTTGATTTAGTTGGTATTAAATTAACTAGAGATGATTTTGATTACACATACTATGTTAATGAATATATGACTACATTTTTAAAAACAAGAAATGATAAAGATAATGATTATACAGAGTTAAGAGAAACTTTTGAAAAAATATATTGGTTTAATCCAGAAATAATGGAACATATTGAACTTAATTTTAGAAAATTATTAAAAAAACATACAAAAACATTTGAAGACTATATTTCTAAACTTCAAAAATCTTTGTTGCTTGATAATGATTTAAATGATTATGATGAAGCTAAAAAGAAATATAAAAAATTATATAATCAATTATTAAAAGAACAAGAAGAAAGTCTTTATGATATAGTTGAATTATCTAAAAATGGAACACTTGAAATAAAAAATTATTTTCCAGATAGCAAGTATAGAACTAGTACATATGAAACTTTACTAATAGAGCCACCTAAAGAAGAAGATTATGATAAAATTTATGAATCATTAGAAAAATTAAAAATAAATGTTTTAGAATACCGAAACTATACTGATTTTATTTCGTTATTTGATAGTTTTAAAGAAGAATATCCTCTAAATAACAATACATATAATGGAACAGAATTAAAATCTTTAGAAACATCTATTAGTGAAAAAGAAAGTCAGCTAGAAAAATTAAATAATAAAATATTTGAAAAAGATAGTAATAAATTATTTGATTTTATTAAAAAAACAGCCAAAACACCAGTTAAAGAATTAAAAATAGAGTCTGTTAAATTGGCTAAAGAAATTTGTGAATTGTATAGAAAATTAGATATAGAAAGACTTAAGAGTATAATTACACCTATGATTAGTGGTTCTATGTTAATAGGCGATGTTTTAAAGATATATTCTGGCTTTAATTATTACCGAAGAAATACAATTCAAAAAGCTTTAAAACTAGAAACTTATGATGAAGTAATAAGTGAAGATAATAAATTTATGGAATTTGCTAAAAATCCTAATAATGTTGTTATAAACGGTATTTACCTTTATGAAGAAAGCGATGTTCCTAAAGTTATAACTAATAAGTATAGATTTGAAAATATCAATCTATTAGAAGAAGAGTTAACTGATAATTTAGATATTTTACTTGAAAAAATAAACTTTACTTTACGAGTTAATAAGATAGAAAAAAGTAAGTTAAGTGTAGAAAAAATATGGTTTATGACGCAAGTTAAGTCATTAATAAGTAAAGAAGATTAAAACTCTTCTTTATTTTATTTAATACTTGCTTTAATAAATAAATTCATGTATAATTACGTTTAGAAAAGAGGAGTGTAATATGAAAATTTTGTCAGTAAATGCTGGTAGTTCATCTCTTAAGTTTCAACTTTATGAAATGCCAGAAGAAAAAGTATTAATATCAGGAGTATTTGAAAGAATAGGTATTAATGATAGCTTTTATACTATTAAGCTAAATGGTGAAAAAGTAAAAAAAGAAGCTAATTTAAAGAGTCATAAAGAAGCTTTTGAAATTCTTGTTGATGAATTAGTAAGTAACAATATAGTTACAGATTTAAATGAAATAAAAGGAATAGGTCATAGAATTGTACAAGGTGGTTCTTATTTTGATAAGACAGTAGTTGTTGATGAAGATGTAATAAGTAAAATAGATGAGTTAAGTGCTTTAGCTCCACTTCATAATCCAGCAGCTATAGTTGGTATAAGAGCAGCGCAATCAGTTTTTAAAGAAGCTACACAAACGGTTGTTTTTGATACTGCTTTCCATCAAACAATGAAAGAGGAAACATATTTATATGCATTACCTTATGAATGGTGTGATGAGTATAAAATTAGAAGATATGGTGCTCATGGAACTAGTCATAAATATATAGCTGCTAAAATGAGTGAAATATTAGGAAGAACAAATACTAAATTAATAACTTGTCATATTGGAAATGGTGCTAGTATAAGTGCTATTAAAGATGGATTATGTGTTAATACGTCTATGGGATTAACTCCTAATGCAGGCCTTATTATGGGTTCACGTTCAGGTGATATCGACGCTACTATAGTTCCATATATTATGGAAAAAACTGGTATGACACCAAAAGAAATGGATCACGTATTAAATAAAGAAAGTGGTTTACTTGGTATAAGTGGAGTAAGTAGTGATTCTAGAGATATTGAAGAAGGAATTAAAGATGGGAATGAAAGATGCTTACTTGCTCAAAAAATGTTTGTAAGAAGAATAGTTGATTATATTGCCAAATATTATGTTGAGCTAGAAGGTTGCGATGCTATTATTTTTACAGCTGGTATAGGAGAAAATTCTAAGAGTACTAGAAGAGAAGTAATAGATGCATTAAATGTTTTGGGAATTAAAATAGATGAAGAGAGAAATAATACTAGAGGATGTGTTGCTTTAATTAGTAGTGATTCATCTAGTGTACCTGTTTATGTTGTTCCAACTGATGAAGAGCTAATGATAGCTCGTGATACTTATAATTTGGCTAAATAGAAAGTTGTGGTTTAATGCCTAATTTATATAAAGAAATATATAAGACAATAAAAAAATATGATACTATTGTAATAGCAAGACATGTTGGTGCTGATCCAGACGCTCTTGCTAGTGAAATAGCTTTAAGAGATATCATAATTAATACTTTTCCTAATAAAAAAGTATATGCTGTAGGATATCCGGCTTCTAAATTTAAGTTTTTAGGTATATTAGATAAGTTTAGTGAAGAATTATATAATAACTCTCTACTTATTGTTTTAGATACACCTGATTTGAAACGTATAGATAATGTTGAAGCTAACAAATTTAAATATGTTATTAAAATAGATCATCATCCTATAGTTGATAAATATGCTAATATTGAGTGGATAGATAGTAAAGCTTCTTCTACTTGCCAAATGATCATTGAATTAGTATTTAATACTAAACTTAAGATGACTAAAGAAGCTGCTGAAAAATTATATGTTGGTGTTGTATCAGATACAAATCGTTTTATGTTTAGTTATACTAGTTTTAAAACTTTTGATTTGATTTCTAAATTAATTAAAAAAACTAATATTGATTTTACTTCTTTATATGAGGCTTTATATTTAAGACAAATTAAAGAGGTTAGATTTGAAGGATATATAGCTAATAATTTAAAAATTAGTGACAATGGTATGGCTTATATAGTAATAGATGAGGATGTTTTAAACAAATATGAAGTTGATTCTGCTACTGCTGGAAAAATGATCAATAATTTTAATTATATTGAAGAAGTATTAGTATGGGCTTTTTTCTCAGTTGATAAGGCTAATGATGTTATAAGAGGTTCTATTAGATCTAGAGGTCCAATTATTAATGAAGTAGCGAGCTCATTTGGTGGAGGTGGCCATATATATGCTAGTGGAGTTAGAATTAAAGATATTAGTGATGTAGACGCTTTAGTTACTGCATTGGATAATGTTTGTAAAGAATATAAAGATATGCATGATTAGAAGATAAAATTATCTTCTTTTTTCTTGTTTTTATTTTAAAAATATTTTATAATATTCCTAGAATAGGAGTGAATTTATGTTAACAAATAGTAATATGGAGGGAGGCAAAACAAGCAAACTTTATAATGATAATAAAGGCTTAACTTTAATAGAATTAATTGCGGCGATTGTTTTAGTTGCGACAATAGCGGTACTTGTTAAACCCCTAGTAGTTGGTGTAATTGATAATATCAAGAAAGAATCTTTTAGAAGAGAAGTAGAAAATGGTATTAATAATTTTATGCTTATTGAACAAAATAAGTTGTTTTCTGGTGAAAAAATAAAGATGCTTTTAGCAACTGATTCATCTTTGGAACAT
>JALELF010000057.1 GCA_022771715.1 Bacillota bacterium | reverse complement strand
ACTATATTTAAAGTTTCCTTCAAAAATTACAATAGAACCATTTTTTATTTTAAATTTCCAATAAGTATCTAAATTTTTTGAGATAAAATAACTAATTATACAATTAATTACTCCCCAATGTGCAACAATGAGATTAGTTTTTGCATAATCCAAAGTTTTTAAAAATGCAACAACCCTTTGGAACATTTCTTTTGGACTTTCTCCTGTAATATAGTTAAAAACTTTCCAATCTTCTTCCATTTTTTTTGTTTCATTTGGATATTTTTCTGACATTTCTTTAAATGTTAAACCTTCAAAAATTCCAAAATTTATCTCCTCTAATCTAGAATCAAAAATTATATCTTTATCCAAATAGTTACAAATTTCAGCTGTTTGTTTTGCTCTTTCCAAAGAAGATGAGATACATAAATCGATTTCATTTAAATTTATTTCTTTTGATAATTTTCTAGCATCATTAATTCCCTCTTCATTTAATTCAATATTTGTTTGTCCTTGCAATAACCCCATTATATTCCAATCGGTTTTACCATGCCTGACAATGTATAATTTCATCACTAACAACTCCTATAATCTCTATTTTAATATAATATTTTATTTTAAACAACCCAAAAAGAAAAAATACCAAATTAATTGGTATTTAGACTGTTTAATTCATCAGTTAATGTATTAAATTTAGCTGTTATTTTATTATTATCACACTTTTCTAAAACATACCATCCTTTTCTAAACATCACTTCATATGTTTCTCTTTGCATATGTAATAATTGGTTTAACATTATACTATAAATTTCAAATAAGTGTTCATTACTTGCTTCTGTAAGAGCAATCACATAATTTTTAACTAAACATTTTAAAGAAGAAAGCATACTATTAATATAGTCTTTATCATTAAGTTCTATACCGTTTGGTACTATAACTTTAGGATTAGATACATTATTCATTATTAGCCTCCTTAAGTACATTTAAAACTTGATACATATTATTTAAAAATAACTCACTACCTCTTGCTAATGTTTGCTTTATTTCCTCATCATTAATACATTTAACACTATTTATAGTACTTTTATAAACACCATAATTCCATTCAAACATATCACTTAGATAATCTAAATCTTTTGTAGTAATGATATTAGGTACTTTATTCATATAATCATCTCCCATCTTATTATTGTCAAAAAAATAAAAAAAATTACTAAAATAAGTAATTTTTTACATTTCTTTAATTTTTTTATACAATTTATTTACTATTTGATAAACATTATTAAAATCATTGGTTAATAATGTAGATAAATAAAACTGCTGTAAAAGATAGAATTTATACTCTAAATTTTCATCATTTTTAAACTTAACAACAATATTATTACTTTCAAAATCGTCCATATCAGTTTTATCTATTAGTATATTAGTACTACCTGGTTCAAGACATTTATATAAGGCTCTTGCATTAAAAGATTCACTACTTCGGCTACCTAAACTATTAATTTGCCCCATATATACGTAAATAGGTTCATTAACATTTTCTATGCCTTTAAAAGATGAATACATTATTTCTAAGTCACTTTTTGTAGCAAGCATTATTCTTTTTTTTAAATCTAAATATTTAATGATTAATTCATTGCTTTCTAATTCTTGTAATTCATTTTTTAAAGTTTTTAAATTATTTTTATCTTTCTTCATTTTTTCATAATTGTTGCGTGCTAAATAAATATTATCTTTTTCCATATATCCCCCTATCAAAAATAATTATTTACTTCATTTTTTATATTATTCCAAACTGTTTTTAAATTTTGGTAACTTAATTTGTCATACACTTCATCATAAGGTATTTCAAAAGTAGGATGTGTATCTAATGATGTATTATCACTTTTTCCAATATCTTTAGCTAAATAGAAGTAAAGTGTAACATCTTCTTGTGATGTTAAGTATTTATCAACATAAATAGGTTCATTACTCAATAAAACACAGTCTCTTTTGGTTTCTTCTTTAGTTTCTCTTATTGCACATTCGATTAATGTTTCATTTTTTTCTAAATGACCTTTAGGAAAAGAAAAATCATTTAATTTTTCTCTATATACAAGATAGACTGTTTTATTAGGAATATTAATCAATATACAGCCAGCTTTTTTAACTTTTTTCATTTTCATCCTTGTTGATAATTTTTAAAATTTTATTTTGATTACTAATTATTTTAGTCATTTCATCATGAAGTTCTTCTAATATAAGTTCACTTTTTAAATCTGTTTTATAATCGTTTTTACCTCTTAGTGTGTCTTTTTTGGCCGAACGGTTTTGACTCATCATAATAATAGGTGCTTGTAAAGCAGCTACACATGAAAGAACTAAATTAAGCAAAATAAATGGGTAAGCATCGAAAGACGAACCATTTTTATTATATAAATAAACATTAATACCCATCCAAGCAATTAAGGCAATAACAAATGTAATAATAAAAGCCCAACTACCACATATTTCTGTAACTTTGTCAGCAATTTTATCGCCTAGTGTTTCACTTTCACTAGCCATTTTATCAACATCAATGGCGATTGGTTCATCAAATAATAGTTCCATTAATTCTGCTTCTGATTTATCATCTAATTGTCTATTTTTAAGCAACATTTTAACAATATCTTTTTTGGTTTTAGTTTGTGCCATGAATCCTCCTAATTAATTTTCCTAAACCCCACCCTATTTTATAGTTAATATCTGGTAATAACAATTATTTATAAATATACAATTATAATTTATACCAAGCATAATTTATGATTTTTTTTCTTAGCTTCTTAAGATATACAATTGCTTTTTTTGATATTCACCCTATAAAACATAACACCCATTAATTTATTGCAATTCAATTAACCAATTAGTTTCTTGAATTGTATTTTCTATTATTCTTAATTCTTTAGACATTAAATCAATTTGTTTTTGCGTTTTTTTAACATCTACATTACTTATTACTTTAATTTCACTTCTAGATACTCTACTTATTAAATTACTAGCATTATTAACAAGATCTCTATACTTGTTTATTTTCAGTGTAAGCATATCTTTTTTAGCGATTAATTCAGTAAGTGTTAAATTATTGTAGTTTGTTAATGTATTACAATTAGTGATATTAATTCTGCAAATTAAATGTTCCAATTATTTTAAACATTCATCTAACTCTTTTAATAAATCTTCAGGATTTTCTTGTGAAGATTCTCCTTCTTGTACTATCGAATTCATATTTAGTCTATAACTAAGTTGATTTATTTTTTCGTTCAAATCTTTTCTTTCTTGAAGCGCGACAGCTAATTTCATAGTATTACCTCCGATATAATTTTAACATATTTGTTATAGAATAATCAATATTATGATCCAGCACTTGAATATTTTTTAACACCGAGATTAAATAATAATATGCAAGGTATTAAATATATAAATACAATTGTAGGTGAAAATCCATATAAAGGATTATTGTTTTTCCCTGTAAAATACATAAGTGGATAATAATTAACAAAGGCGTAAGGAATAATAAAGGTAAAGAAATATACAAATCCTTTTTTAAAAATTCCTATTGGATATTGGGCTATATTTTTGCCACCATCTGTAAATACATTTCGTACTTCTAATCCTTCTATAGTTATAAAACAATAAGCTGCGGCTAAAACAAATATTCCAAAAAATATTGTAATTGAACTTAGTAACATTAATATAAAAGTAATTACTTTGAAAAAATTAAAATCAATTTTTAGGTTAATGATTGATATAATAATTACTATAATTGCTTGAAGCAATCTAGATATTTTAACAAAATCGACATCTTGTGCGGCTGCTTGTAAAAATATGTTTGCTGGTCTTATTAGAATTCTATCAAAAGTTTCTTCTATTATTTGATGGTCAAATTGATCTAATCCTCTTATAAAGCATTCGTTAAAAGCATAGCCGAATTGAATAATACCAAATGTTAATAAAACTTCATATTTGGTGAATCCTTTAATATTATTAAATTTATCAAATAATGATAAGATAACAAAATAGTATGAAAGAAAAACTGGAATTTGTGTTATAAAACTTAAGATAAATGATGTTTTATATTGTAATATAGTCTTAAAATGCATTTTTAAATATTTAAAATAAAGTTTCACATTAACCTCCTTGTATTACGGCTTTTTTTAAAGCAATTTTACTTAAAATGTAACCAATTAGTGTAATAATTAATATCCATATTAACTGAATTATAATGCATTCTTTGGCGGCTACTATGTTTATATTTGAAGTATATATTCTAAATGGTATATCACTAACATAGCCAAATGGCAAAATTTTTGCGATTGTTTTTAGAAAGCTTGGAAAGAAAGGAAGAGGAACTACTAATCCAGAGAAAATATCAGCAAATGCCATAATTATTCCAATAACGCCTTTTTCATTTAATGTAAATATTGTTAGAATATGATATAAAGTCACAATTGCAGTCATAAGCAAAATACCAATAATTAAGGCAATGAAAAATAATAAAAATGTATTTAAACTGTTTGGCAAACTTAAGTTGTATGGTGTGGGAATTAAAAGCGCAAACAATATTCCTGGAATGCATCTTAATATAGTCATAGATAATCTTGTGGATAAAATTTTAGAAAACCACATGAAATATAA
>JALELF010000043.1 GCA_022771715.1 Bacillota bacterium | reverse complement strand
AATAGTTAGAGATAATATTGATGAAGACTTTTTTGTTAAAAGATTGTGTGATGATATCAAGGTATATTCTTATTTTTATGATATCGTTACTGTATCTGATGCGAGACTTCCAAATGAAATAGAAATACCTAAAAAAGTGTTTAGTAATGTTGTTTCTATTAATGTTGAAAGAATTAACTTTGAAACTAATTTGAGTTCTAGTGAACAAAAACATCGTACTGAAATAGGTTTAGATAATTATAATAATTATGATTATAAAATAATTAATGATAAAACATTAGAAAATTTAAAGATGAAAGTAAATGAAATAATAGAAGGTGAATTAAAGTGAATTTGAAAGATTTATATATAGATTTTTTTGTTAGTAAAGGGCATAAACAGATACCAAGTGCACCAGTTGTTCCAGAAAATGATCCATCTGTTTTATTTAATACAGCTGGAATGCAACCATTAATTCCTTATTTAATGGGTAAAAGTCATCCATATGGAACAAGACTTGTTGATTATCAAAAATGTATTAGAACTAATGATTTAGATAATATTGGCGATACTTATCATCATACATTTTTTGAAATGCTTGGGAATTGGTCATTAGGTGATTACTTTAAAAAAGAAGCAATTACTTGGAGTTTTGAATTTTTAACTAACGTATTAAATATTCCAAAAGAAAGACTAGGAGTAACTGTGTTTGCTGGTAATGATGTTATTCCTAAAGATGTAGAAGCTATAGAAATATGGAAAAGTTTAGGACTAAATGAAGATAGAATTTGTCCAACTTCTAATGATAATTTTTGGATAGCTGGAGAAACTGGTCCATGTGGACCTGATACTGAAATGTTTTATTTTAGAAGCAATGATGCTATTCCAACTAAGTTTGATCCGGAAGATGAAAGATGGGTTGAAATTTGGAATGATGTATTTATGCAATATTATAAACATGAAGATGGAACTGTAACTGAATTACCTAAAAAGAATGTTGATACAGGTATGGGACTTGAAAGAGTCGTTGCGGTACTTGAAGGTGTTAATGATAATTATGCATCTTCTGTATGGAAAGATATAATAAAAGTAATAGAAAAAGTATCAAATAAAGAATATGCTGGTAATGAAAAAAGTATGAGAATTATTGCTGACCATATTAGAACATCTGTCTTTATTTCAGCTGATAAATCAGGTATAAAACCATCTAATACTGATCAAGGATATATTTTAAGAAGACTTATTAGAAGAGCTATAAGACACGCTAAGAAATTAGGCATAGATATTAATAGTAATTGGGAAGAAGAAATAGCTATTTCTATAATGGATAAATATAAAAAATATTACAGTGAAATAGATGAAAATAGAAGTGTTGTTTTAGAAGTACTAAAAAATGAAAAGATTAAATTTAATAGGACTTTAGAAAAAGGTTTAAGAGAATTTGAAAAAATGACTAAATCAATAAATGATAATATTTTAAATAAAGATTTAACATTTAAACTATATGACACATATGGTTTTCCTATTGAACTTACTTGCGAACTTGCTAATGAATTAAATATAAAAGTTGATGTTGATGGTTTCAATGAAAAGTTTAAAGCTCATCAAGAATTATCTAGAACATCTTCTAGTGGTAAATTTAAAGGTGGTTTAGCTGGTAATTCATTAGTTGAAACTAAGTATCATACTGCTACTCATTTATTAAATGCTGCTTTAAAGATAGTAGTAGATAAAAATGTTCATCAAAAAGGAAGTAATATTACTTCTGAAAGAATGCGTTTTGATTTTTCTTGTGATCATAAATTAACTGATGAAGAAAAAAATAAAGCTGAAAATTTGGTTAATAAATGGATTAATGAGGGACTACCTGTAACAGTTAGTGAAATGAGTAAGGAAGACGCTATTAAATCTGGTGCGGAATGTATGTTTATAGAAAAGTATCCTGATATTGTTACTGTTTATAGTATTGGTGATGTTTCCAAAGAATTATGTGGTGGACCACATGTTAAAAATACTAGCGAACTTGGACATTTCAAAATAGTTAAAGAAGAAGCAAGTAGTGCTGGAATCCGAAGAATAAAAGCAGTATTAGAATAGACTATATGTCTATTTTTCTTGTAGGGGGATTAATATGAGATATTTTGAAAAAATAAGCTTTGAACAATTTGCAAAAGATGTTAAAGAAGATAATACATTATATAATGAGTATAGTTTACCTAAAAGGGCAACTAAAAATAGTGCAGGTTATGATTTTTATTCATTATTTGATTTTGTTTTAAAACCTAATGAAATAAAAAAAATACCGACTGGTATAAAAGCAACTATGAATGATGATGAAGTACTTTTTATTTTAGTTAGAAGTAGTATGGGTTTTAAATATAATGTTAGATTAGTAAATCAAGTTGGAGTAATTGATAAAGATTATTATAATAATGAAAGTAATGAAGGACATTTGTGGATAAAGTTACACAATCAAGGCGAAAAAGATTATATAGTAAAAAAAGGTGATGCTATATGTCAAGGAATATTTACTAAGTTTTTAACTGTTTCTGATGAAGAAGAAATAGATAAGTCACGTGTTGGAGGATTTGGTTCAACAAATTAATAAATTGTAATCATATATTTTGGCCTAGTCCATATACTTAATTAGAAGTATTAGGAGGACTATATGATTAATAAACAAAATTTATGGTTTTTAACTTTATTTTGCTTGATTTTAGTTTTGAGTGTTTATTATGTTACGATGCCAAGTGAACTATTACTAACTAATGCGACTGGCAATAAAGATTCAGAAAAAACTGTAACTGTTAAAGAAAGTGAAATACTTACATCTTTAAGAGTGGAAAGAGATGCCAAAATGCAAGATGAACTTGCTGATTTAAGGTTTATACTAACTAATTTAGAATCTTCTATTCAGGATAAAAATGAGGCTTTTGATAAGATGAAAAAATTAAATCGAAATAGAGGAGAAGAAGAAAAACTGGAAACAAAAATAAAAGAAAAATTAAACTTTAAATCATTTATTAAAATAGATGGTGATCAAATTAGAGTAGTTGTAGATAGTAAAGAGCACGATGAAAAAATGGCAAATAATATAATGCGTTTAATACAAGAAGAATATAAAGAAAAAAAATATATTTCTGTTAAATTTCAAGGTTAGTAAAAAAAGTCAATTTTTGGGCTATATCTCTCACTAAATAAATATTTGTTCATAGAATAATATGAATAAATATAAATCACCTAGGAAGTGAGGGAGTTATGACTAAAAGTATACTGACTAAAAGAGAAAAAGAAGTTTTTAATTTGCTTATTAAAAATAAAACGACAGTTGAGATAGCTAGTGTATTAAAAATAAGTGAAAAAACAGTTAGAAATCATATATCTAATGCTATGCAAAAGCTAGGTGTAAAGGGTAGAGCTAGTGCAGTAGTAGAACTTTTAAAACTTGGAGAAATTTCACTATAAAATCGCATTAATTTGCGGTTTTTTTCATATATTTAATTAGAGGTGTCTTTTATGTTAAAAGAAAAAAGTTTAAGAAAAATATTAGTTTCTACTGCATGCTTATTTGCTTTAGCCTTACTTTATTTAATACCCAAAAATGAAGATTTAACTTTAAATGTAAAACAAGAGTTAGAATATGTTAATAATAATGTTATTACTAATGAAATTTTTTTATTGAATAATCATGGTATGCTTGCTAAAACAAAGGTAGTTGTTAGTGGAAAATCTACTTTAAAACTAGTTAAAGAAATAATAGGGATACTTACAATAGGTGGTATTGGGGAAAATAAGATTCCAAGCGGCTTTAAGGCAATATTACCAGCTGATACAAAATTAATAAGTACAAACTTTGAAAATAATTTGTTAAAAGTTAATTTTTCTAAAGAATTACTTAATATAAATAAAGAATATGAAGAAAAAATGATTGAAGCTTTGGTATATTCTTTAACTAGTATAGAAGGTGTCAATAATATCATTATTTATGTTGATGGTAGTGTTTTAAGTAAATTACCTCAAACTGGGAAAATACTTCCTAGCACATTAAATCGTGACTTTGGAATTAATAAAGAATATGATTTACAATCATTAAATGATATTAATAGTGTTACTATTTATTATGTTGATTCTTATAACGATGAGTATTATTATGTACCAGTTACGAAATATATGAATGATAATAGAGATAAAATAAGAATAGTTATAGATGAATTAACTTCTTCACCAATTTATAATACTAATTTAATGAGTTTTTTAAATAGTAATACTAGACTTTTAGAAGTTGAACAAACTGTAGATGCTTTAGATTTGACGTTTAATTCATATATATTTAATAATTTGGAGGAAAAAAAGATTTTAGAAGAAGTTATTTATACTATTTGCTTATCAGTTAGAGATAATTATGATGTAAAAGAGGTAATAATTAATGTTAATGATGAACAAATTTACAAAAGTGTGTTAAAAACTATTGAATAATTAAAAAAAATGTTATATAATGAGTATGTTCTTTAAAAAGACGTACTGGCCTGGTAGCTCAGCTGGATAGAGCAATGCCCTTCTAAGGCATCGGTCGGGGGTTCGAATCTCTCCCAGGTCACCAGATTGATATTTAACTCGAATTTATCGAGTGAAAATTTAAAACGACTTGCTAAAAAGTCGTTTTTATTTTATTATGTATTAGATAAGAAAGAACAATTAATATTCAAATATTGCGTAATTCCATCTAAATCATTATTGATTAGGTGGATTTCTTTTAACATCATTAGTTAACTGTCAAACTAGAAAGATATTAAAGATATTGAAACTTTTTTTCAAATTTTGTCATAAATTGTTTACTTAAAAATGATTTTAGTGTATTATTAATAGTAGGTGAGAGTATGAAAAAATGTTTGTTATTTCTAGTTATGGTTCTTCTATTAACAGGATGTGGTAAAAATGATAATGATTTAGTAATGGTCACTGAAGCTGGTTTCCCTCCTTATGAATTTTATGAAAACGGAAAAGTAGTTGGTGTTGACATCGAAATAGCTAATGAAATAGCAAAAGAATTGAATAAGAATTTAGTAATTAAAGATATTGCATTTGATTCAATAATAAATGAATTGAAATCTGGTAAAGCTGATTTTGCAGCAGCTGGTATGAGTATTACAGAAGATAGATTAAAAGAAGCAGATTTTACGATTGAATATATAGTTTCTGAACAAGTTGTTGTAGTAAGAAATGATAGTCAAATTAATAATATAGATGACATAAAAGAAAAAACGATTTCAGTTCAACTTGGAACGGTTGCTGATCAATATGTAACAAAGAATTATAAAGAAGCAAAAGTAAATAGATTAAAGAAATTTTTAGTAGCGGCAGAAGATGTAAAAAACAATAAAAGTGATTGCATTGTAATGGACAAGCTTCCGGCTTTAGAATTAGTAAAGAAAAATCCAGAACTTAAAATATTAGATGGAACTTTATTTGAGGATAAATATGGTATGGCTGTAAAAAAAGGAAATAAAGAATTGCTAGATCAAATAAATAAAGTTTTAGAAAGATTAATCAATGAAGGAAAAATAGAAGAATATACAGTAAAGTTTAGTGAGTGATAATATGAAGTTTATAGATAAAATTCGTGATACTATTATAGTTGATAATAGATATGAATATATCCTAGAAGGATTAAAGAATACTTTAATAATAGCGTTTTTTGCTTTATTAATTGGATTAATACTTGGAATTATAATATCAATTATTAGAAATAATTATAAAGAAAATAAGAAAAATAAAATATTAAACTTTTTTGCAACTTTCTATATAACTGTGATTAGAGGAACACCAGCAGTATTACAACTAATGATTTTATACTATGTTATATTTAAAAGTGTTGATATAAATATTGTATTAGTAGGTATTATATCATTCGGTCTTAATTCGGCTGCATATGTTTCTGAAATAATAAGAGCCGGAATTGATTCAGTTGATAAAGGACAAAAAGAAGCTGCTAAAGTATTAGGGTTAAGTTATATTGATCAAATAATTTATATAATTTTACCGCAAGCTATTAGAAATGTTTTACCAGCGTTAGGTAATGAATTTATAACTCTTTTAAAAGAAACTTCAGTAGCTAGTTATATAGGAATAGTAGAACTAATTAAAGCTAGTGATATCATTGCTTCAAATACATATGACTATTTATTTCCATTAATGATAGTTGCATTAATATATTTAATACTTACAGTAGGACTTTCTAAATTACTAAAAAGATTAGAAAGGATGTTTAACATAAATGAAAAAGTTATTACAAATTAAAGGTTTATATAAATCATATGGTTCAAAAGAAATTTTAAAAAATATAAATTTAGATGTTTATAAAAATGATGTTGTAGTTATTATAGGCCCATCAGGTAGTGGCAAGTCCACTTTGCTTAGATGTATTAGCAAGTTAGAAAATATTACTAAAGGTGAAATAATATATGAAAGTGATAAAAACTTTCATGAACAAATAGGAATGGTTTTTCAAAACTTTAATTTGTTTCAAAATATGACTGTTTTAAAAAATATTACTTTAGCACCAGTTAAAACAAAAAAAATGACATTGAACGCTGCTAATAAAAAAGCATTAGAACTTTTAAAAATGATTAACTTAGAGAATAGAAAAGACGCATATCCAGATAGTTTATCAGGTGGTGAAAAGCAAAGAGTTGCAATTGTAAGAAGTTTAATAACCAATCCAGATATTATGCTTTTTGATGAACCTACATCAGCACTAGATCCAGAAATGATAAAAGAAGTTCTTAATTTAATGAAAAAACTAGCAGAAACTAATACAATGATAATAGTAACCCATGAAATAGCGTTTGCTAAGGAAGTAGCAACTAGAGTAATATTCATGGATGAAGGAAAAATTTTAGAAAGTGGCACTAAAGAAGAAATCTTTAATAATCCTAAAACAGATAGATTAAAAGAATTCTTATCAAAAATTAAATCTTGAGTTTCTAGATATCTCATAACAAAAATCTAAATACATGAATAAAAAGGAGGATTTATGAGTAAGATTCATGTTACAAGTGAAATCGCACCACTAAAAAAAGTTTTGTTGCATAAACCAGGTAACGAATTACTTAATTTAACACCAGATACTTTATCTAGGTTGTTATTTGATGATATTCCTTATTTGCCAGATGCAATAAAAGAACACGAAGAATTTGCTAAAGCTTTGACAGATAATGGAGTAGAAGTTGTTTATGTTGAAGATTTGATGGCTGATGTTTTAGATTTAAGTGAAGTAATAAGAGATAGATTCATAAGACAATTTGTTTATGAAGCTGGTATTAGAACACCTAAATATAAAAACTTAGTAATTGATTATTTAGATCAAATAACAAATAGCAAAAAATTGGTTTTAAAAACTATGGAAGGTATTCAAATTGGCGATATTTCAAGAAGAAAAAGAAATATTGAAAAATCTTTAACAGACTTAATAGATGAAGAAGATAAATTCATAGCTGAACCAATGCCAAACCTATATTTTACAAGAGATCCATTCGCAAGTATAGGTGATGGTATATCATTAAATAAAATGTATTCTGTAACAAGAAATAGAGAAACAATTTATGCAGAATATATCTTTAATTTCCATCCTGAATATAAAGATATGGTACCAAAATATTATGATAGATATTATCCATATCATATAGAAGGTGGAGATATCTTAAATTTAAATGAACATATTTTAGCAGTTGGTATCTCACAAAGAACAACTCCAGAAGCAATAGATCAATTGGCTAAGAATTTGTTCAAAGACCCTGAATGTAAAATCGATACAATTTTAGCTTTTAATATTCCAAATAGTCGTGCATTTATGCATTTAGATACTGTTTTCACACAGATTGATTATGATAAATTTACATATCATCCTGGTATTATGGATACATTACAAGTATTTGAAATAACAGAAGGTGATGATCCTAATAGTTATGAAGATTTGAATGTTACCGAAATTAATGATTCATTAGAAAATATTTTATCAAAATATTTAAAAAGAAATATTATTTTAATTCCTTGTGCTGGTGGTGACAAAGTATCTGCAGAACGTGAACAATGGAACGATGGCAGCAATACTCTATGTATAGCTCCTGGTGTAGTAGTAGTATATGATAGAAACAACTTAACTAATAATACACTTAGAAGTAATGGGCTTAAAGTAATTGAAATACATGGAGCTGAATTATCACGTGGACGTGGAGGTCCAAGATGTATGAGTATGCCACTTGTAAGGGAGGACTTATAATGGATTTAAGAGGAAGAGATTTTCTTAAATTACTTGATTATACTGAAGAAGAAATTTTATATTTAATTAATGTGGCAATGGAGTTTAAAAGAAAAAAACAAACTCATGAACCACACGAATATTTAAGAGGCAAAAATATTGCTTTGATATTTGAAAAAGATTCTACAAGAACAAGATGTTCATTTGAAGTAGCTGCCTATGACTTAGGTATGCATGTTACTTACTTAGGTCCAACTGGTTCTCAAATTGGTAAAAAAGAAACTATTAAAGATACAGCTCGTGTCTTAGCCGGAATTTACGATGGAATTGAATATCGTGGTTTTGGACAAGACATAGTAGAAGAATTAGCAAAATATTCAAAAGTACCTGTATGGAATGGATTAACGAACGAATTTCATCCTACGCAAATGTTAGCTGACTTGATGACTACTTTAGAAAATTTTGGACATTTAAAAGGTCTTAAATTTGTATTTATGGGTGATGCTAGAAATAATGTTGGTAATTCATTAATGATTATTTGTTCAAAATTAGGATTACATTTTACTTGTTGTGCACCAGAAGAACTATTTCCAAATGAAGAATTAGTAGAAAAATGTAAAGAATTTGCTCGTATTAGTGGCGGAAGTGTAACTTTAACTACTGATGCAATGGCTGGAACAAAAGATGCTGATGTGCTATACACTGATGTATGGGTTTCAATGGGTGAAAAAGATGAATTATGGGAACGTAGGATTAAACAATTAAGTCCATATCAAGTTAATCAAAAAATAATAGATAATGCTAAAGAAAATGTTATTTTCTTACATTGTTTACCATCTTTTCATAATATAGATACTACAATAGGAAAAGATGTTTATGAAAAATTTGGTGTTAAAGAAATGGAAGTTACTGATGAAGTATTTGAATCAAGTCATTCCAGAGTAATGGAAGAAGCTGAAAATAGAATGCATACTATTAAAGCAGTAATTTATGAGACACTAAAATGAAAAAGAAAATAGTAGTTGCTCTAGGTGGTAATGCTTTAGGAAATAGTCCTAAAGAACAATTAGAGCTTGTAAAAAGTACTTCGAAAGTTATTGTTGATTTAGTCGAAGATGGATTTAATGTTATTGTAACTCATGGTAATGGGCCACAAGTAGGAATGATTAATTTAGCTATGGAAAGCGCTAGCGAAAGTGTTAATACGCCAGAAGTACCATTTGCCGAATGTGGCGCAATGAGTCAAGGTTATATAGGTTATCATTTGCAACAAGCCATTCAAACGGAAATAGCTAAAAGAAGCATGAGAAGAAAATGCGTAAGCATAATTACACAAGTATTAGTAGATAGTAATGATACTGCATTTTCTAATCCTACTAAACCAATAGGAAGTTTTTATACAGAAGAAGAAGCTAAAGAATTTGAAAAAACAAAAGGTTATGTTTTTAAGGAAGATGCTGGCAGAGGTTATAGAAGAGTAGTTCCATCTCCTAAACCAGTTAAGATATTAGAAAGTAGTATTATTAAAGACTTATCTAATAAGGGTGATATCGTAATAGCTGCTGGTGGTGGTGGTATTCCAGTTGTAAAAAAACGTAATCAAGTAGTTGGAGTAGATGCTGTAATAGATAAAGATAGAACTAGTTCTAAACTTGCTATAGATTTAAAAGCAGATATTTTTCTAATATTAACTGCTGTTGATATGGTTTATTTAGACTATGGTAAACCTACCCAAAAAGGTATTGATATTTTATCAATAAAAGAAGCAGAAGAATATATGAAGAATAATGAATTTAAAGAAGGTAGTATGTTACCTAAAATAGAAGCATGTATTGATTTTGTTAAAGGTAATAGAAATGGTCAAGCTATAATAACTTCTTTAAAGAAAGCTAGTATTGCTTTAACCGGTAAAACTGGTACTATTATTGTAAGAAAAAAGTAGATGCGTTTATAGATTTATGAGGAGAGTGATAAAAATAGGACAAAATAATCTTTATAGTCAAGAAGTATAGGAGGGAAAAAATGGCTAAAAAGAAAAGAAAAGGATTTTTGACTGCCTTTTCAATTATATTAATTTTGATTTTCGTTTTAGGTATTGTAACACATATATTACCTGAAGCAACTTTTATTGGTGGAGAAATAGTTAATGGTAGTGGTGTAGTTGGAGCAACTTTATCACAAGTATTACTTTCACCAATATTGGGTTTTGAAAATGCAATTGATGTTTGTATTTTCATACTTATTCTAGGTGGTTTCCTAGGTGTAGTAGCTAAAACAGAAGCTTTAGAGACTGGAATTAAAGTATTAGTTCGTAAATTAAAAGGTAAAGAAATAATGCTTATCCCAATATTAATGTTTATTTTTTCAGTAGGTGGAACTACATATGGTATGCTTGAAGAAACAGTTGGTTTTTATGCCTTACTATCAGCTACTATGGTTATGGCTGGAATGGATACAATAGTCGCATCAGCTATAGTTTTGCTTGGTGCAGGTTCTGGGGTATTAGGTTCTACTATTAATCCATTTGCAGTCGGAGCGGCTGTTAGTGCTTTACCAGAAGGTATTGTTGTAAATCAAGGCCTTATTATTGGAATAGGTGTTGCTTTATGGTTAACTACATACTTAATATCAACTTTATTTGTAGTATCTTATGCAAAAAAAATTATTAAGCAAAAAGGTTCTACTTTCTTATCTTTAAGAGAAAGAAAAAATATGGAACTTGAATATGGAGATGCAGCAGTGACTGCTTCATTAGATAATGTTAAATTAACAGGAAAACAAAAAGTAACATTATGGTTGTTTGCTTTAACTTTCTTAGTTATGATTGTTGGATTTATTCCTTGGGGTGAATTTAATATAACATTCTTTGAAGGCTTTACTGGCTGGTTAACAGGTTCTAGTTTAGGAAATTGGTATTTTTATGAATCAGCTTTATGGTTCTTAATTATGGCTATTATTATAGGTGTAGTTAATAGACAAGGTGAAAAAGGATTTGTTGATACATTTATCGATGGTGCAGATGATATGGTAGGAGTTATTTTAATAGTTGCCATAGCACGTGGTGCTTCAGTATTAATGAGTCAAACTTATTTAGATAATTATATTATTTATAATTGTGCAGAGGCACTTAAAAATGTACCTAGTACAGTATTTATGCCACTTAATTATTTATTGCATGTATTGTTATCTATATTAGTGCCATCTTCATCAGGTCTTGCTACTTTATCAGCACCTATCATTGGTCCACTTGCTTATCAATTAGGATATAGTGTAGAAACTACAGTAATGAGTTTAGTTGCGGCTAATGGATTAGTTAACTTAATTACTCCAACTTGTGGTGCTATTATGGGTGGTCTTGCTTTAGCTAGAGTTGAATATTCAACTTGGTTTAGATGGGCACTTAAAATTGTTATAACTATTGCTATTGTTAATATTATTATATTGGCTATAGCAGCAGCAATATTCTAAAAAATGAAAAATGTAGATAGAAATATTTACATTTTTTTATACACTTTTTTATAAAAAAATATATAATATTATTGGTGATAATATGAATAGACAAACTGTAATGGAAATAGATAAAGATGCATTTTTTAAAAATATTGAAAATATAAAGAAATTATCTGGTAATAAAGAACTAATGTATATTATGAAAGCTAATTCTTATGGAACATATTTAAATAAGCATATTGATATTATAAAAGATTTTAAAATAATAGGGGTTGCTATTGTAAAAGAAGCAATAGAGCTTAGACAAATAGGTTTTAAAAATGAAATTTTTGTTTTGAATCAACCAGACGTTGAAGATATACCTAATATAATTAAATATAATATTACAGTTGGTGTATCAGATATTACTTTTATAAAAGAACTGATCAAATATAATAAAAGAGTAAATGTCCATCTTGAATTAGAAACAGGTATGGGAAGAACGGGAGTCTTAGAAAATGATTTGATAGATGTAGTTGAATTATTACAAAATAAAAATATTTGTGTAAATGGGGCCTATACCCATTTGTCTTGTCCTGATAGTGATTCAACATTTACAGAAAACCAAATAAGTGTTTTTAAAAAAGAAATAACTATTTTAAGACAGTATTTTGATTTAAAATACATTCATTTAGAAGCTTCTAATGGTTTACTTAATTATAATGTAGACTTTTGTAATTTAGTTAGAGTAGGTATTCTTCTATATGGTTATAAATCAAGTAATGATACCTTAAATAAAATAGTACTAAATCCTGTAGCTAAATTAAAATCAAAAATATGTTTTATAAAAGAAGTTGCAGAACATTTTAGTGTTAGCTATGGTAAAACATACATAACTGATAGAATAACTAAAATAGCGACAGTTGGTATTGGGTACGCTGATGGAATTAGGAGAAGTTTATCTAATAAAGGAGAAGTAATTATTAAAAATAAGAAATGTAAAATAATTGGAACTGTTTGTATGGATTCATTTATGGTTGATGTAACTGGAGTTGATGCTTTAGTAGGGGATGATGTCTATATTTGGGATAATGATATTATAACTGTAGATGAAATTGCTTTAGAATTAGGTACTATTAATTATGAAATACTTTCTACGATTTCCGATAGAGTTGAAAGAATTATTGTATAATAAAGTATTGAATTTTTAGCTAATATTTTATATAATTGTTTTAGAAAGTAGGAATATGTATGGTAAAAAATAAAGGATTTACTTTAGTTGAATTATTAGCGGTAATTGTAATAATAGGAGCAACCTCTATTTTGATTGTCCCTAAGTTAATAGAAAGATTTGAAGTTAAAAAAGAAGATTTAAATAAACAAGCTAAAGAATTATTATATTTAGCAGCATCACAATATATGGATTTAAAACAAGATGACAATATTTCATGTATTTCTTTAAAAGAATTAATTGACAATGGTTTTTTAGTAGAACCAGTAATAGATCCTAAAACTAATACAGTGGTTCCAGATACATCTAATGTTAAAGTAACTAAAAATAATAATCAGTATGATTATGAATTTAGTAATACATGCTTTTATAATGTTATATTTAATCTAAAAAATGTAAAAGTTGATAGAAACGATGTGGTTATGGAAAGCAGTAGTGTTGAAGAAGTAAATGTTACTCCTAATGCTTATTATTTGCTTCCTGATGACATTAGTGTAAGTGGTAGTAATTATACTTGGAATAAAGATACTGGTAAAGTGATTTTAAAGAATGCTTATTCAGATGTTACAGTAGAAATAAATGGTGTTTCAACTGATTCAGAAAATCCTACAATTGTTGTAAATCCAGATAGTGGAACATTTGATACTTCTACAAGTGTTACTATAACTGTAAGTGATAATATGGAACTTGATTCAAATAATGTATATCAGTATTATTTATCAACCAGTAGCACAAATCGTGAAAATGGTAGTTGGATTACTTATGAAAGTGGGCAACCATTTACTATAACAGGTAATAATGAAACAAAATATTTATGGATTTGGCCTGTTAAAGATGCTCTTGGTAATATTAGTGATGGTAAATCTAATGTAAATACACCATATGTAGCTGGTATATATAAATTTTCATCAGAATATGTAATTAATTATGATTGTAATGGTGGAAGTGGCTCTACAGCAAGTAGTACTCACAAAAGCAATGTTTCTAAAAAATTATCTACAAATGGTTGTTATAAAATCGTTGCAGGTACCAATGGAACAGTATATCATGTAGCTGGTTGGAGTAGGGATAGTAGTGCTACTAATCCAGAATATAGTGATGAAGAGATGGTGACTAATGTAACAAGCGAATCGAGTATTACTTTGTATGCTGTATGGGGCAATCTATTTACTTATACTGGAACATATAATGTTGTAGATGAAGGAAGTGGCAATTGGTTAGTTAATTTCTTAGACAGCGGAACATATACTTCTAATTATTCTACTAGTATAGATGCCTTTCTAGTAGGAGGCGGTGGTGCTGGAAGTTCCACTGGAGCTGGAGGCGGAGGTGGTTACTATAAAACTGTAAATAATATTCAAACAAAAAATAGTACAATTACCATCGGAGATGGTGGAAGCACTAGTGGTGGATCTGGTGGAAGTACATCAGCTTTTGATAATTCAGTTAATGGTGGAAGCGGTGGCGAAGCAGGAACACCATATTCGCAAAATGTTACTGTTTATGGAACTAATGGAACTGCTTCAAATGTTTATTTTTATCCAAGAAATGGAGCAAGTGGAGTAAGTCAAGGTAATGGATATGTAAACGTTGTATTAGCCTACCCAACAACTAGCGTAACATTAACAGTAAGCGGACAGTCAGTTTACACTCTTAAAGCCTATCCATCAGGATTTTATAAGTGTACAATTAAAAGTGTTAATAAAATAAATTATACAAGTGGTTCTACTGGTGCGGGAGGAACCGAAACAACAGTACTTCATACTAATGTTAGAGTAAGTGGAGCAGGTGCAGAAACAGGCGCTATTGATGCTACATTAAATGGAGGCGGAGGTGGAGGAAGTGGCTCTGCTTCAGAAAGTACTTTTGGCAAAGGAAAATCTGGATTAGTGACAATAAGAAATTCTAGATAAAAAAATATTTACTTTTATAAAAAATATGATATACTATTATTGTTAAAAAAGACGAGGAACAAGAGGAGTATAAAATAACGTTTATTAGGGATGAAAAGTCAGAGACTGAAAACTTTTCTTAAATAGTGTTTTAGAAGGTAGCTTGGGAGTTGTATATTTGAACTAGAGTAAAATATAATGTTAGTCGCAATAAGACTTTAAGGTAATTATTAATTACAAAATAAGGTGGTACCACGATAAAATTCGTCCTTTAGGATGGATTTTTTTTTGAATAGAGGTGTTAAATGCTAGAAAAATTTAAAGAATATGTCGATAGTTTTGAAAAAGAAGATGCTATAAAATATAAGTATAATCATTCACTAAGAGTGATGGATTTAAGTATTGATATAGCTAAAAGTTTAAAATTAAATGAAGAAGATTTAAAACTTGTAAAACTAATTGGTTTATTACATGATATAGGTAGATTTAAACAATGGAATATTTATAAAAGCTTTAGTGACTCAAGTATAGATCATGGTGATTTAGGAGTAGAAATATTATTTGAAGAAAAAGAAATAGAAAAATATGATTTAGATAAAAAGTATTATCAAATAGTTAAAGACGCTATTAAATATCATAATAAATATGAAATAGGAAGTGTTACTAATTCACTTTTTTGTAAAATAATAAGAGATGCTGATAAACTAGATATTATAAAAGAATTTGATAAATCTCTCTTTCGTGGTATTAACGAAAATTATATACACCCAGAAGTAAAAGAAAGTTTTTATAATCATCAGCAAGTTAAAAAAATTAAAGACTCTACTAATTTAGATAAATTAATTATTAAATTAGCTTTAATATATGATCTTAATTTTGATTATTCTTTTAGGTATTTAAAAGAAAATAAAATAATAGCTGAAATACAAAAACAGAGTAATATAAAAGAATTAGATAGTTACTTTAAAGAAATTAAAAAGTATATGGAGGATAAAATATGTTAGATAAAAAATATGATTTTAAAGAAAAAGAAAATAAATGGTTAAATTATTGGCAAGAAAATAAGATATATGAATTTAAAAGAGATAATAGAAAAGTTTTTTCTATTGATACACCCCCACCAACAGTTAATGGTAAGATTCATATAGGTCATATATTTTCATATTCACAAGCTGAAATGATAGCGCGCTATAAAAGACTTATGGGATATAATGTTTTCTATCCATTTGGTTTTGATGATAATGGTTTACCTAGTGAAAGATTAGTTGAAAAAGAACAAGGCAAAAAAGCTCATGAAATAGGAAGAGAAGAATTTTCTAAACTTTGTTATGAAACAACTGATAAATATGAAAATGAGTTTAAGACATTATTTAGTAAGTTAGGAGTAAGTGCTAATCTTACTAATAGTTATAAAACAGTAAGTCCATCAACTATTAAAATAAGTCAAGCATCATTCTTAAAATTAGTAGATAAAGGATATTGTTATCATAAAGAAAGTCCAGCTTTATGGTGTAATGAATGTTTAACTTCAATCGCACAAGCTGAATTAGAAACAAAAACAGTTAAGACTACATTTAACTATGTTAATTTTAAAACAACTGATGGCATTACTTTTACAATTGCTACGACAAGACCAGAATTACTTCCTGCAATTGTTTGTGTATTTGTAAATCCAAGTGATGAAAAACATAAGAATTTAATTGGAAAAGAAGCAGTTATTCCTGTAATAGATATAACAGTACCTATTTTGGCAGATGAAAAAGTAGATGCTACTAAGGGTACAGGAGTAGTTATGTGCTGTACCTTTGGAGATCAAACAGATATTGAATGGTGGAAAAAGTATAATTTACCACTTAAAAATATTTTTACAAGTGATGGTAGAATTATTGATTCAGTTCCAAACTATGGTGGTCTTAAAATAAAAGAAGCAAGAAAACAAATAATAGAAGATTTACAAAATGGTGGCTATATTGTTAAAATAGAGGAACTTGAGCATGAAGTTCAAACTCATGAAAGATGTGGAAGAGAAGTAGAGTATTCAGTAATGAAACAGTGGTTTATTGATATAATGAATCATAAAGATGAATTTTTACGTATTGGAGATGAGATCAATTGGCATCCAACTCATATGAAAGCAAGATATAATGAATGGGTTTCTAATGTAATGTGGGACTGGTGTATATCAAGACAAAGATATTTTGGTGTACCATTTCCAGTTTGGTATTGTAAAAATTGTGGTAAGCCTATGTTTGCTAGAGTAGAAGATTTACCAGTTAATCCACTTACAACTAGTCCAAAAGAAGCTTGTTCTTGTGGCTCTAAAGAATTTATGCCAGAAGTAGACGTAATGGATACTTGGGCTACTTCTAGTGGAACACCTCTAATTAATATGAAATATGGTGAGGCAGATAATTATGAAGATATTTTAAAGCCAATGAGTTTAAGATGTAATGCTCATGATATTATTCGTACTTGGGATTTTTATACAATTGTTAAAAACTATTACATGTTTGGAACTAAGCCTTGGGAAAATGTTATGATTTCAGGATTTGTAATGGCTAATAAAGGTGAAAAAATCAGTAAAAGTAAAGGTAATAGCAAAGTAGAACCAATGGATTTAATTGATACATATTCAGCAGATGTTATAAGATATTGGGCAGGCTCAGGAAGACTTGGCACTGATATAATATTTAGTGATGAAACATTCTTAAGAGGTAAGAAATTAATTAATAAAATATTTAATGTATCTAAATTTATTGAAATGCATTTAGCTGACTTTGAAGATAAAAATATATCTAATTTTGAATATATAGATAGATGGATACTTGGTAAATACCAAGATATGGAAAGCAATTTTATAAAATATTTAGATAGTTATGAAGTAGGATTAGCCTTAAACACTTTAGAAAAATTCTTTTGGGATTTTTGTGATAACTATATTGAAATTGTTAAACATAGATTATATAGACCAGAAGAATTCGGAGAATTACCTAGATATTCAGGTCAAAAAACTTGTTATATGATTTTGTTTAAATTATTACAAGACTTTTCTATTTTCTTCCCATTTATTACTGAAGAAATATATAAAGAGATATATAAAGGAAAATCTATACATTTAACTGAAATAAAAGAGTTTGATTTTGATTTTAATAAAGAAGTTTTATATGGTGATATGATTAATGAAATTATAAGTATTTCACGCGGTGAAAAGACTAAAAGCAGTGTTTCATTAAAAACACCTATTGCTAATTTAAGTTTAAAAGTATGTAAAGAGTTAAATGACGCAATTAATGAAAGTATAAAAGATTTTAAAGCAACTTTATTTATTGAAAATTTAAATATAGAATTAATTGATAATGGCTATGAGGTTTCAGAAATAAGCCTTAATTTAGAAAGCGAATAAGCACATTAGTGCTCTTTTTGCTTTAAAGAGGAAATATGGATAAGAAAGAATGACTTTTAAGGCAGAAATATCTTTATATGATTTTGCTGACTTAATTGATGCTAATAAAAATGTTATTGAAGATTTTATAAACAAAAAAGTTAAAACAATTTAAAAGAAAGGTAAAATATGGATAAAAGAAAAAGTATAGTTGATTATTATAATGCCAATCAGGCATATTTTGATTATTTACAAGGTATTTTAGGTAATAGTGCTGGTAATTGTAAAAATATTTTCAATGATGGAAATATTTATGGAGCAGAGGTTGGATGTATGTCTAACATATTATTAGCAATCAAAGAAGACATAGTTTTAAAGAAGGAAACCTATGAATCAAATTTGTTTGGTAACTTATTAGAACAATCAGTAGAACTTATTGCTTCTAAAGTACCTAATGGTTATATGATAGATAATTATGTATTTAATAGTGCTGCTGAATTAGTGTCTAAATTAAGAAATAAATTAGCACATGGAGATTTTACTCTTGATTTAAATCATAACCGAATCATGCTTAATATTGATGATGAAAATGAAGTAAAAGTAAGAATAAATAAATTATCTACTTTTATAGTAAATGCTTTGTCAAGATATTTAAAAGATAGAGAAAGAAATAAAAATAAAAGAGACCTTATTATTATTGATAGAAATATTTCACATCGTCAAAACCCTATAGTTAATGATAAAGAATTAAGAAATGTTATAAAAGATTTTTATTGTATAGAATTTGTTTTGACACGAAGCGATTCTAAAAATATAGAACTTAGTGTTTTAAACGATTTTGAAGAAGCTTTCAATAAATATAAAAAAGATAAAAAGTTAATACATATGAGTCAATTTAAAAATAACTTAGATTCTAATTATGAGTTTAAAATAAATCGTATGTCTATAGAAAATGATCAAGATATAGATAAACTTGTTTATTATATAAAAGAAAAATGTCCTGATAATTTAAACTATGAAGCACAATTATTGTTTATCGGCGAAGAAATAAAGCCTTATTTAAATAAAGATTATGAAAAAATGAATCCTTTATATTCTAATCTTTTAAACTTGTTGATACTTTCAGAATTAGAAAAAACTAATAGTTTTAATGTATTAAAACAAAGATTAATAGAAACATATGAAAGACCTTTGATTATTGATTATAATAACTTAGCTAGTGTTTGTATTGCTATGTTTAATGCTTTATTTTCATATTCTTTAGATGATTACTATAAAGATTCTTTAGAATTTGATAATTTTCAAAATAATGGTTTTGATTATTCTTTACTTGATCTATCTTTAATTAATCCATCAATTGTTACAATAGATGAAGTTAAAATAAGTGAAGTTGAAAACAGTTGTAATAGTATAAGTAATGTTATAAAAAAAATAGAAGATAAAATAACTGAAAATCTAAAAAGTTTAAAAATTGTTAAAGAAAAGGGTAATTCAAAAGCAGAGACTACAATAAACAATAATTTACAAAAGTTAGAAGAAAAGAAAAACGAATTAAAAAATAAACTATCTGAAAAAAAGAAACATTTAAGTAATTTAAAATCTTATTATCTTAATAATATTAATCATATAAAAAATAGAGCTATTATTGAAGGTATAAGAAATGCTATAGCTCATGGTAATTATAAAATTGATTTAAATTTTGGTGATTATATTCTTATTTTTACTGATTTATATGATGGTAAAGTTACATTTGAGGCTAAAATACCATTACTTGATTTTATTAAAACAGTTGAGTCAAATACTAGTGTTATTGAAAAATATATAAAAACAGATTCAAAGTCTATTTAAAAATATTGACTTTTTGGATAATTGTATTATAATTTATATAAAGCAATGATTTAGGACGAGATTATTAATAATGTTTCTTAAAGAGAGTTATCGGTTGGTGGAAGATAATGGATAGATTAATAATTACTACCTAATAGCTGAATTATTAAAAGTAATTCCGGTAAAATCCGTTAAAATAATTAAGATATAAGGTAGGATGGTACCGCGTTTAAACGCTCCTTTTAATGAAGGGAGTGTTTTTTTGAACGATGAATTAAAAAAGAAACTTAGAAATTTGAGATTTAATCTTTATATGGCTAAGACAGAAGAAGAAAGTGAAATACTTAAACAAAAAATTCAACTTGTAAAAAGACAAATAATGAAAGAAATGATGGAAAGGAATAATGAAAATGATAAACATAAAAGAAGATAAAAAATTAAGTGTAATGAACCATAGTTGTGCGCATTTATTAGCGCAAGCAGTACGTCATTTATATCCACATGCTAAATTTTGGGTAGGACCTGTTATAGAAGATGGTTTTTATTATGATATTGATTTAGGTAATGATGTAATTAATGATGAAGATTTATCTAAAATAGAAAAAGAAATGAAGAAAATCGCAAAAGATGGTAAGAGAATTGTAAGACATGAAATAACTAAGGCAGAAGCTTTAGAAATGTTTAAAGATGATGAATACAAATTAGATTTAATAAATAATATGGATGAATCTAATGTCATTTCTTGTTATACACAAGGTGACTTTACTGATCTTTGTAGAGGTCCACATTTAGAAACAGTTAAAGATTTAAAATATTTTAAACTATTAAAAGTAAGTGGTGCTTATTTTAAAGGTGATTCTAAAAATAAAATGCTACAAAGAATATATGGAATTTGTTTTGAAAATGAAGAAGACTTAAATAAGTATCTAGAATTTTTAGAAGAAGCTAAAAAAAGAGATCATAAAAAACTAGGAAGAGAATTAGATTTATTTATGATGAGTGAGTATGGACCAGGATTTCCTTTCTTCTTAAATAATGGTATGATTTTAAGAAATGAACTTGAAAATTTTTGGTATAAAGAACATACAAAAGAGGGATATCAATTTGTTAAGACTCCTATTATGTTAAATAAAGAACTTTGGGAATTATCTGGTCATTGGTATAATTATAGAGAAAATATGTATACAAGTGAAATAGATGATAGAATTTTCGCTATAAAACCAATGAATTGCCCTGGAGGAATGCTTGTTTATAAAAATTCATTACATTCTTATAAAGATTTACCACTTAGAATTGGTGAATTAGGACAAGTCCATCGTCATGAAGCAAGTGGAGCTTTAAATGGTTTGTTTAGAGTAAGAACATTTACACAAGATGATGCTCATATATTTATGAGAGAAGATCAAATTGAAGATGAAGTAATAAAATTAATTCGTTTTATTGATAGAATGTATTCTATTTTTGGACTTACTTATGATATTGAATTATCTACTAGACCAGAAGAAAAATACATAGGTAGTATTGATATTTGGAATAAATCTGAAAAAGCTCTAGAAGATGCTTGTCATGCATCAGGTCATGATTGCAAAATAAATCCAGGAGATGGAGCTTTCTATGGACCAAAACTTGATTTTCATATAAAAGATTCATTAGGTCGTGTATGGCAATGTGGAACAATTCAACTAGATATGAATTTACCAGAAAGATTTGATTTAACTTATGTAGATTCAGATGGAAGTAAAAAAAGACCAGTTATGTTACATCGTGTAATTTATGGTTCTATTGAAAGATTTATTGGTATATTAATAGAACATTATGCAGGAGCTTTCCCATTATGGCTTAGTCCAGTTCAAGTTAATATAATACCAGTAAACAATGAATATCATTTAGATTATAGTAATAAATTAAAACAAATACTCGAAGAAAATAATATAAGAGTTAATTTAGATGATCGTAATGAAAAACTATCATACACAATGCGTGAAAGTCAAACTAAAAAAATACCTTTAACTTTAATAATAGGTGATAATGAAGTAAACGAAAAAACTGTAAGTTATAGAGTATTTGGTTCAAAAGATACAACTACTTTATCAATAGATGAATTTGTTCAAAAAATAAATGATGCTATAAAAAACAAAAGTAAAAATATATAAATTATTATAAAATGCTTAGTAATAAGCATTTTTATTATATATTTGTTAATAATATAACTGGTGAATTTTATGAAAAAACTATTATTGGTTATATTTTTAATAATAAATATATTTTTTATAAATTATAAAGTAGAAAATACTGACTTAAAAGTAGTAGCTATAAATGATAACACTTATAAATTATATAAATTAAATACTAAGTTAACGACAAAAAATATTTTAAATTATATAAATGAAGAAATAAAAATAATTGCTATTTATCCTAAAACAAAATTAACAAGTTATGTTTATACATTTACTAATTCAACCAATCAAAATAATTTAATTTTATTTACTAATGAATATAGAAACTTGTTAAGAAACAATAATTATAATAAAGAAGCTAATTTAATTAGTTTTAATGGAATAGAGATAGATAAAATAATAGTTTCTACGACTGCTAATAATATAGAAAGACTTCTTAAAACAAATAAGTTTATATTAGAATAAAATCCATAATGTCTCATATAATTAAATGGTGATATTATGGATTTTAAAATAGGAGACAAAGTAACTAGAAATTCTTATAATAATGATATTATTTTTATTATAACTGATATTATAGATAATACTTGTTATTTAAAAGGTCTTAACTTTAGACTATGTGCTGATAGTACTATAAGTGATTTAAAAAAATATACAGATGAAGTAAAAGAAGATTTAGAATATTTAGAAAGAATAAAGCCTATTAAAGATTTAGATAGGGGTGACTATTTTTATTTACCAGGAAAAATATTACATATAGATGGAGATAAAGAATACTTAGATAAGTGTTTAAAATTCTATGAAGATGCTAATATTTGGGCTACAGGTATTGTGGAAGAAGAATGCAATATAAAAAACAATATAATAGATTTATTGGAAGAATATAATCCTAATATTGTCGTAATAACTGGTCATGATGCTTATTATAAAAGAAAAGGTGAAAAAAATAATATAAATGCTTATAAAAATAGTTCTAATTTTGTAGAAGCAATTAAAAAGGCAAGAAGATACGAAAAGAGTCACGAAAAACTAATTATAATAGCGGGTGCTTGTCAGTCGGATTATGAAGAATTAATAAAAGCTGGAGCCAATTTTGCCTCTAGTCCTAAAAGAATCAATATTCATGCTTTAGATCCTGCAGTAATTGCGACTAAAATGAGTTTATCAAATGTTAATGAAGATATAGATTTAAAGAAATTACTTGAAACAACTAAATATGGAAAAGATGGAATTGGGGGAATAAAAACTAAAGGGACTATGTATGTTGGATATCCAAGATAGGAGGGTAAATGAATCCCAATTTAGTTAAGGAAAAGCTTAACTCTCACATTGGAAAAGAAGCCATTATAAAATATAGTTTAGGAAGAAATAAATATGAAAAATATAAAGTAGTTATAAAGGAGCTTTATAAAAATATATTTTTAGTAGAAGTAAAAGATGAAAACAAAGAAATCAAATCTTTTACTTATTCTGATGTAATAACCAAAACAATAAAAATAGATTTTTAATTCAAAAGTACTTGATTTTAAATATAAAATATTATAAACTTATAATGTAATACATAATTGAAGGAGGATTTTACATGAGAATAACATCTGTAACAATTTATAAACCTAAAGCAGATACAAAGGACCCAAGATTAAAAGGATTTGCATTAATGTTAATTGATGATTGTTTTGCTGTCCATGATATTAGAATACTTGAAGGCGAAAGAGGATTATATGCTGCAATGCCAAGTAGAAAAAAAGCTACTGGAGGATATTCCGATGTAGCACATCCAATTAATCAAGAAACACGTGTTATGATTGAAAAAGAAATAATTAATAAATATAAAGAAGAAGCTGCAAAGTGGGAAGAAGAATAGACTTAGAAATAAGTCTTTTTTCATAAAAAAAAGGATAAAATTATCCTAAAGCTACATCTAAAATCATCATAACAGAAAAACCAATTAAAGTAAAAATTGCCATTAAATCTTTTTTTTCATTAGTTTGACTTTCTGGAATTAATTCTTGCACAACCACATAAATCATAGCACCTGCTGCAAAAGCTAGTAGAAAAGGAAGTAAATATCTTATTTTAAGAACTAATAAAGCACCAATTACACCACTAATAGGTTCAACAATACCACTTAACTGTCCATAAAAGAAAGCTTTTTTTCTTGATAATCCTTCTCTTCTAAGTGGAACACTTACTGCCGTTCCTTCTGGAAAGTTTTGGATACCTATACCTAATGCTAGTAAACAAGCCGCAATTAGTGTGGCACCACCTAAACCATATTTTATAGAGCCAAAAGCACATCCTACTGCTAATCCCTCTGGAATATTATGCAGAGTTATCGAAAATATTAGCATTATACATCTTTTTTTACTGTTACTTTTTTCTAATTTATTGTCAAATTTATTATATAATTTGTCACCAACAAATAATAAAAGTCCGCCACATAAAAATCCAATGGAAATAGTAACCCAAGAATTAATATTTAAAGTATTAGCCATTTCAATAGCAGGTGAAATCAAAGAGAAAAAAGAAGCAGAAATCATTATTCCAGCCGCAAATCCTAGCATAGCATCCATAACATTTTTGTTTATTTTTTTAAACATAAAAACTAAAGAAGCACCAAGCGCTGTTATACTCCATGTAAATATAGTCGCAATCAAAGCTTGAATTGTATGATTTAAATTAACAAACCAATTTATCATAAATCCTCCTATACACTACTTTTAAAATATTCTTTTTTTTAAATTTAGTATAGGCTTTTTTATTAAACTCTTTATTATTTTATAACAATATTGTATAATTAATATATAGTTAGGAGTTATGTATGAAAATAGAGAAAAGAAGAAAAATAAAAAAACTTGTAATTTTTATAAGTATTATTGCTTTAATCGCACTAATTATTAGTATTTTATATTTTTACTTTTATAAAAATACTAAATTCTATTTAAAAGAAGTACTTTTTGAAACACAAATAAATAATACTTATGATTTAACAGATAATATAAAGTTAAGCAATTTAAAAATAGAAGAATTAAAAATTACATCTAGTAATGATTCTATTGTTAGTGTAGAAAATAATAACATTGTTACAAAAGATAAGATAGGAAAAGCTGTTATAAAAGTAAATTATAAAAATTTAACAAAAGACTTTATAGTTGATGTTAAAGGAGATAATTTAAAGTGTGATTATGACTTTGCTGATATTGCTGTTTACTCTTTAGAAGATGGTTTAAAAAAAGGTTTTTCTTTAAAAACAGAATGTGATAATTTAAATGTAACTTATAATGATAATATTAAAATTGATATAAATCTTAATTATAATAATGATGATATATATGGAAGTGTTAGTATAAATAATTATTTGGTAAGTAATCAAAAGCTAAATGTAACTAATGATGGAATTATATATATATTAAAGACAGATGATGTTTATGTTATTGATATTATGGGTTCTTTATCTCAGTGTGATTATAAAGGAAATATTATGGTAATTAGTAGATATGGAACTTTGCTTACTAATAGTGAAAATAATTATTTAACTGATGATGAAATAAATCGTCTTGGATTAGTAAATGGTTTTAGTTATTTTAGAAAAATGTATTATGATAGATTTAGAAAAACAGTAGTAGAAAAAATAACTAATTGTCCTGTTAATATAGTTGATTGTAATAATAAAAATATATTAGATAAAAATATATATTTAACTAGTGCTTATAGTACTACTAATAATTATTTAAAAACATTATATACAAGAGGCGAAACAGTAAAAGAGTATTGTGAAAGGAAAGATACAAATGAATAATATATATGATGCAATAATAGAGATACCTTTAAAAACAAAAACTAAGTTTGAAATTGACAAAAAAACAAATAATATTAGATTAGATAGAGTTTTATATTCAGCTATGACATATCCAGCTGAATATGGATATATTCCTAATACTTTAGAATTAGACGGTGATCCATTAGACATACTTGTAATAAGTAGCGAAGCAACATTTCCAGGCTGCGTTGTTCCTGCAAAGATAATAGGTGTCCTTACATTAATTGATAATGGGTTAATTGATCACAAAATAATATCAGTAGTAGCGGTAGATCCTAGATATAATGAAATAAATAAACTAAGTGATTTATCTGAGTTTACTTTAGAAGAAATAAAAGACTTTTTTGCTAATTACAAAACTTTACAAAATATCAAAGTAGAAGTAAAAGATTATGAAGGCTTAGATAAGGCATTAGAAATAATAGGTGAATGCTCTATTAGATATCAAGAAAACTAGCAATAGTTTTTTTTAATCAGTGAAAGCAAACAAATGTATTTACAAAAACTATTAATTATTATATAATAACTATATGAAAAGAGGTATATATGGATATAGAAAACATAAAAGGAATAGGCTCAAAGACAGTAGCTAATTTAAAAAAATTAAATATAAACACAATAGAAGACTTAATTACATATTATCCATTTAGATATGATGTCATTAAAAGAAGTGATATAAATAATATAAACGATAATGACAATATAATAATAGATGGTATTTGTGAGAATATTCCAAGTGTTTTTTATATAAATAGAAAATTAGATAAAATGAATTTTAGGATAAATACTAATTCTTTTATTTTCAATGTGGTAATTTATAATAGAGGTTTTTTGAAAAGTAAATTAAAACCAGGTACGGAAATAACTGTTATGGGAAAATATGATAAAAAACATAATTTAATAACAGCTTATAATTTAGAATTATCTTTATTAAATAATACACCAAGAATCGAAGCTGTTTATCATTCTACTTATGGACTTACTAGTAAACAAATAGAAAAATATATAAGTAAAATTAAAGATTATGAAGTCACTAATTATATACCAGATTATTTAATGAAAAAATATGATTTTATAGATAAAAAAAGCGCTATTAAAGAAATGCATAATCCTACTAGTTTAGAAAATTTAAAAATAGCTAGAATAGTATTAAAGTATGAAGAATTATTTTTATTTATGTTAAAAATGAATTATTTAAAAATGCACAAAAATGTTAAGGGTTTACAAAGAAATGTTGATAAAAAATTAGTTGATGAATTTATTAATGATTTACCATTTACGTTAACTACGGATCAGATGCAATGTGTAAATGATATATATAATGATTTAGTGTCTGAAAAAAGAATGAATAGATTAGTACAAGGAGATGTTGGAAGCGGTAAAACGGTTGTAAGTTTTATAGCTATTTACATTAATTATTTGTCTGGTTATCAAAGTGCACTTATGGCACCTACTGAAATACTTGCTGAACAACACTTTATAAATATTAATAAAATATTTGAAAAGCATAATATTAAAGTTGAACTTTTGACTGGTAAAACCAAAAATAAAAAGAAAATATATGAAGATTTAGAAAACAATAAAATTGATTGTATTATTGGAACACATGCTTTATTTACAGATAATGTAAAATATAACAATTTAGGACTAGTTATAACAGATGAGCAACACCGTTTTGGTGTTAATCAAAGAAGTAGCTTAAAAAATAAAGGAATTACACCAGATATATTATATATGAGTGCTACTCCAATACCTAGAACTTACGCTTTAACTTTGTATGGTGATATGGATGTATCAAACATAAAAACAATGCCAAATGGTAGAAAAGAAGTAATAACACTTCTTAGAAAAAATAGTGAAATTAAAGATGTTTTAACTAGAATGTATGAAGAATTAAAACAAAATCACCAAATATATGTAATCGCACCTTTAATAGAAGAAAGCGATAAAATCAATTTAGAAAATGTTAATAATTTGGAAGAAAAGATGAATCAGGCTTTTTCTAAAGTATGTAAAACAGGTGTATTACATGGAAAAATGAGTAGTACAGAAAAAGATGAAATAATGAATAAGTTTAAAAATAATGAAATATCAATTTTAATTAGTACTACGGTTATTGAAGTTGGAGTAGATGTTAAAAATGCAACTATGATTGTAATTTTTGATAGTTATAGATTTGGTCTTTCTGCACTTCATCAATTAAGAGGAAGAGTAGGAAGAAGTAGTTTACAATCATATTGTATTTTAATAAGTGATAGAGAAAAAGAAAGATTAAATATTTTAACAACGACAAGTGATGGCTTTAAAGTAAGTGAAGAAGACTTTTTATTAAGAGGTAGTGGAGACTTATTTGGAATTAAACAAAGTGGTGATATGTCATTTAAAATAGCTGATTTAAAAAAAGATTATAAAATTCTTTTAAAAGCTAAAGATGATAGTTTAGAGTTTTTAGAAAATGGTGAATATGAAAATTCTTTGCTACATAAAGAATTAATAGAGAAAGTAAATAATTTGTCATAAAATAGTAGACAGTTTTATCTTTTTTTAGTAGAATTTTATATGGTGGTATGATGAAAAAGATAGAAAATATTTTTATATGGACAAGTATTATATTTTTAATTGGAATTGTTGGTTTCTTTTCTTATCGCTTTATTCACTATTATAGATTAAGTCATAATAGGGATGTTATAAGTAATGATTTATATGAGATTATATTAGATAATAGAGCTATATTAAATTTACGTAAAGTTGATAACTCTTATTATTATACTGAAAATAATGGTAATAATTATGTTATATATTCTGGTATATTATGGCGAATTATAAAACTAGAAAATAATAAATTGACACTTATTAGTGATGTACCTGTGACTAATTTATATTATGATGATGTATTGGATTATTTAAATAATGAATTTTATAATTTGTTAGACAATAGACTTATAGTTGACACTGAAACTTGTATAAATAGCGATGAAAAAAATGAGTGTATAGAAAAATATACTAATAAGGTTTTATTGTTATCACTAGATAATTATGATATAGTTGGTGGTATTAATAGTTATATTAATAATGGATATTTTACTTATTTAATGAGTAATCTTTATGTAAATGATTCTGGAAAAATAAGTGATATAAATGGTAATGATTTGTATGGTATAAAACCTGTAATAACTATTAATAGTACTGATATATTAAATGGTAGTGGAACTAAAAATAATCCTTATATACTAGATAGAGCTGTTACTAATTTGAAAGATGCTTTGATAGGAAGTTATGTTTCTTTTAGTAATAAAACATTTAGAATTATGGAAAATAATGATTATGCTAAATTAATATTAGATGATGTTATTCCATATGAATTAAGTATATCTAAATATGAAAATAGTAACTTATATAATTATTTAAATGATAATTTTTATAATTCTTTGGATATGGATAATTTGATAACAAGTGGTTGGTATAGTGGACATTTTGATAATGATTATAGTGAAATTCAAAAAGAAAAAATAAATTGTAATGTTGTAATCGCTAATATTGGTGATATGTTTATAAATGACCAAAATAACTATATTTTAATGAGTACACCAAGGTTATTAGAAACAATGTATGTTATTAAAAACAATGGTATTATTTATGAAGAAAACAATTTAAAAGATTTTGGAGTAAGACCAGTATTTAAAATAAAGAATGATTTAAAAATAACTGGTGATGGAACTAAAAATAGTCCATATATAGTAGGTGAAAATAATGAAGATAAAAACTAAAATATTAATTGTATTGGATGTACTTGCTATTATTTGCTTGTTCCTAATATATGGGCCTATTACTTATTTTAAGGATACTTTAATTACTACAGCTATGACAACAATGTCTCATCAATATTTAGCTAAGGTATTTTATTCTGAAAGTATGATTGAAGAAGTTTTAGAAAAGAATAAAGTGATTGATAGTGGTAAAAGTTCTGATACTTCTCATATTGTCTTTAGTAGTAATCAAGATAGGGTATATACATCTGATTATGAAAGGGAAATTCTAGAAAGAGAGAAAGATGCTAAATATAAAATTATTAAACTTAGTGGTAATGGTTATCAGGGCTATTTAGTAGCAATTTATGATGCTAAGAATATTTCTTTAGCACTTCCTTCTACTTTAGGGTATAGAGGGGAAACTTTGGATGTTATTTCTAAAAATAATAATGCTATAGTCGGAATTAATGCTGGCGGATTTGCTGATGAAGGTGGAGTAGGTACTGGTGGTGAAGTAGCTGGGATACTTATAAAAGATTCTAAAATATTAAATGGTATTCCTAATACATATAATAGTGGAATAATTGGTTTTAATAATGAGGGTGTTTTAATGCTTTCTCATAAAAGTGCTGAAGAAGCTATAGAAGATGGAATGGTAGATGGTATTGAGTTTGGACCATTTTTAATAGTAAATGGGGAATCATCTTATATAACTGGTAATGGTGGAATGGGAATTCATCCTAGAACGGCTATAGCACAAAGAAAAGATGGCATTGTCTTATTTTTAGTAATTGATGGTAGACAACCTGGGTATAGTATAGGAGCATCTATTAGTGAAGTAACTAAAATATTACTTAGATACGGAGCTTATAATGCTGCTAATTTAGATGGTGGTGCATCTACAACTTTGACAATTAATGGAGAAATTTATAATAGACCATGTGGAATCCTAAATGGAAGTTTTTATCAAAGAGCAATTCCAAATGCATGGATTCTTAAATAAAGGTATTGCGGTAATATGCCAGTATGGTGTATAATTTAGATATGATTGATAGAGAGGTAATGTTATGGAAAAGAAAAACAAAAAAAATTTTTTAGATATTTTTAAAAGTTCGATATTTGCACCAATTAGTAGTATGGATGAAAATGTATGTGCTTTAAAAGAAACAAAGAGTGCTTTTATCTTTGCAGGTCTTGTTTCTATAGGAATAATGCTTGCTAATTTAATAGCGACTATATTTAATACTGTATTTGCAAGAAAGTATGATTTTTGGACTCAAAAATATAAATGGGATATTTCTTTGAGTAATTTAGATGGATTAAATTATGTTGATTTGATCTTTAAAAGTTTATTACAATATGCACTTATGGTTTTATGTATAGCTGGTGTTTTATATTTAATAGTTTTAGTTTTAAAGAAAGAAACAACATATGTTAAGGCTTTAGGAACTATTAGTGTTTCAATTATCCCTAATATAGTACTTGCACTAGTTGCTTCAATTTTAGGCATAATATGGAGTCCTTTAAAGGTTGTAGTTTTAGCTGCTGCTGTGACTTATACTATTTTAATATTGACATTTGCTCTAAAGAATTTAATTAAAGAAAATAATGTTGACAAGTTAGTTTTTTATAGTGTAATTGTTATGGCCATATTAAAATTATTAGATTATATTATATTTACTAGTGATTTATTTAATATTATTTAGAAATTTTTATAGAAATTTTAAAATTGGTATTGACGTTTTTAATGATAGTGTAGTATAATTAATAACGTCTACTGATGCAGGTGTAGTTCAATGGTAGAACTTTAGCCTTCCAAGCTAATAACGTGGGTCCGATTCCCATCACCTGCTCCATAATTTGCTTAAAACAGCCTAAAAAGGCCAAATTTTGGCATTTTAGATGTTTTATATAGTTATGATTTATTTTTACATTGCCTTTTGTCGAGGGGTCAGTTCAAAATAAATCGTATCATGTTGAGAACTCTAGTAGTTCTTTTTCTTTGACTTTCAAGTACATGAATGTACGTATTAATAGTAGTTGAGCTACTTTTATGTCCTAATTGTTCCTGGACAAGTTTTACGTTTTTTGTTATAGCATATAAAATACTAGCATTTACATGTCTAAAATCGTGTATTCTAATTCTAGTTACCTTTGCTTTATCACAAAAATAATCTTTTCGTCTTTTTAACGTTGTTCTTGCTAATGGTTTTTTTCCACCAAAAACATAAAAACTATTTTCAAAATATTTGTATTGAGTAGAGTAGTAGCGCTTTAATTTTTTTATCTTCAGCATTGTTATAAAATCAAGTGAAATAATTCTAGTATCGTTAGTTTTAGTTGTTTGCAAAACTGGTTTGCCATTTATATAATCTTTTGATAGCGCTAATTTAAGCGTAACTTTGTTATTTTCAATGTTTTCAAATTTTATTGCTAAAGCTTCACCAACTCTGCAACCAGAAATTAATAGAAAATTGAAAAACACATTATATACAATATCTTCTTTTGTAGCTTTTAAAAATCTTCTACATTCTTTAAATTTCCATATTTTGATTTTTTTTGTTTCGTTTCTACCTCTAAAAATATCAAGTTTTTTTGCTAGATTAATATTTACATCATGATATAAAATCAAATAGTCATAGAATTGTACTAGTTTAGTTCTTAAGCTGTTTTTAAATTTAGAGCAAAAGCTTTGGTCATCAATTTCATTATACCAAGAAAGCAAGTCATTGATTTTAATATCTTTGATTTTTTTGTTTTCAAAATAGGGTATAATGTGTAAATTAAAATTTCTGACAGTTAAATTGTATGTTTGAAACTTCAATATACGCTTCTCATGCACTAAAAACAGCTCACAAGCGTCTTTAAATTCTAAATTCATGTATAACACCCCCTTTTTTCGGCGATTATTATACATTTTTTTACTCTTTTGTCAAATTCACCTCCAGTACTACTAAAAAAATAACACAATATTTGATAATTTTCAATAATTAACACTTAAACCCTTGAAAAAAAGTTCAAAGCCCCTTGAAAAAAAGTTCTAGGGTCATGAAAAAAAGTTCAAAGCCCCTTGAAATTTTTTTCAAACCTTTAAATATAATATATAAAATTTAATAATAAAATAGAATAATAAAATTTAATATAGAAGAATAATAACGCGCGCGTGCGCGAGAATATTTTTATTTTTTTAAAAATTACGAAAAAAGCACTATTTCTAGTGCTCATTTCAAAGGTTTTACGAGTTTATAGTCTGTTAGCTGTGTATAGTAATAGGAATATGCTCTGCGCGCATATTAAATGTAGCATATATTCGCGTACTTTGTCAAGTAGCTCCCCTTTTTCTCTTAACAAACACATTTACCCCAAATTTTCATTTGAAAAAAAAATTTAGTATAGTATTTATACTATACTAAATTTTCACACAATCTAAAATGTATCACTCTTTGTATAGAAGTCTACGCGCATTTTTGGAAGTTTTTTGTCTATTTCGTATGAGTTAAAGTATGCCCAAGCATTAGGTATAAAGTATCTAAAACTATCTGCCTTGTCCCACTCAAAGAACTCGACTATTTGACCGTTTATTAAATCCATAGTTTTTTTGATTGACATTGCATAGACGTAAAACGGCAATTTTGACTTTTTAAGCATTAATAATTGAGTAGTAAGCTCTCTAAATTTATTATCAACGTCATTATATGCTTGTGAAAACAAATAAATATCTACATCATAATGCCTATGTTTTTTTAAAAATTCGATTTGTTTGTTATCTAGGTTGTGTTGCCAGTTACGATTGCCGACCTGAGTACCAGCCTCGTCAATAATCAAAGTACAATGTCTAAACATGTATTTACCTAAATCTTTCATATCAAATTTTTGCGCGTGAATTATAGGAACATTACTATATACTATTTCGCCTTTTTTTGTACATTCTCTAACAATTTTCGCAGCTAATGTAGTTTTGCCCACGCCAGGAGGCGCGAAAACCTGCACAAATTTATTTGGCGGCTTGCATATTATCTTCTGAGCTTGTCTTAGATTCCAGTACGTCAGTCCTGCTGGTATTACCGGAATTAGTAGTAGAATTATTAGTGCCATTTTTTGTCACCTCTTTTAATAATTTTTTTTCTGCTGTAAGCTGTTTAATATAGCCTAGTTCCCAATTGTAAAGTTTTTCACGTTCTTTTTTATCAATTCTTTTTATAATTTTGTATGTGATAAATTCACTAATAAATATGATTAAAATTATAACTATAATGAGTAGAATATTCATAGCCAGTACCTGTCACTTTTTTTAAAGAATATATAGTACAATGTTAATATTAGCTTTATGAACGCGAAAATTAATAAATAAGCTG
>JALELF010000003.1 GCA_022771715.1 Bacillota bacterium | reverse complement strand
TACTTAATTGTTCCACTTAAGTTTTTAGCATTATTTACTTTAACATTTTCTCCTAAGTCTATTTCTCCATTTTCAAACTCATAGGTATAACCTGCTTCTGTAAGCTTTTCTGGTATATCAAACTTAGTTGCTTCCACTACTCCTTCGGCACTTCTTTCAAATGATGCTTTTTTAGAGTCTTCTATTATTCCTGTTATTATTGGAGTTGCAACAACTGCAATAATAGCTAATATTACTATTACCGCTAACAGTTCTATTAAAGTAAATCCTTTCTTTTTATTACAGTTTAATTCTAAACTGCCCCCCATATTACTATACATTAACATAATATTTCCTACCTTTCTAATTTAATTATACAAAAGTAGAAAAGAATAATCAATAATTAATTTAAAATATTAACTTTATTTTACAAAAATAAAAAAATAGTTAAAAAACTATTCTTCTATACCAAACTTTTCTATATACTCTTCATAACTAATACTTTTGTCAGTATGACTTCCATCTTTTTTAATTTCAATCATACGATTACAAACACTTTCAATAATCTCTCTATCAAAAGTAGAAATAACAATCGCACTATTATATTTTTTTAGTCCTTCATTTAAAGAAGTAATACTTTCTATATCTAAATGATTGGTTGGTTCATCAAGAAGTAATACATTACCTTTTTCAAGCATTAACTTGCTTAACATACACCTTACCTTTTCACCACCAGATAAAACATTAACACTCTTTAATGTTTCTTCACCAGAAAACAACATTCTACCTAAAAAACCTCTAATAAAAGTGTCTTCTTTAACACTAGAAAATTGTTTTAACCAATCAACTAAATTAATATTTTCATTAAAATATTTATCATGATTTTTCTCATAATAAGATATTTTTACACTACTACCATACTTAACAGAACCAGAATCAGGTACCAAATTACCACTAATTATATTAAGTAAAGCAGTTTTAGCTATTTCATTATTCCCTATTAAAGCAATCTTATCATCAGGTCTAATAGTTAAATTAAAATTTTTAAGTAAAACTTTACCATCAAGACTATAATTAATTTTCTCAAGAACAATAACTTCCTTACCTAAATACTTTTCAATTTCAAAATTAATATATGGATACTTTCTACTAGAAGCCTTAATTTCATCTAGTTTAATTTTTTCCAATGATTTTTTTCTAGAAGTAGCTTGTTTAGATTTAGACGCATTAGCACTAAATCTTCTAATAAAATCCTCTAATTCTTTGATCTTTTCTTCCTTTTTCTTATTAGATTGTCTTAATTGCTTTTGAATCAATTCACTACTTTGATACCAAAAATCATAGTTTCCCGCAAACATAGTGATTTTGCCATAATCAATATCAACCATATGAGTACAAACTTTATTTAAAAAATATCTATCATGAGATACAACTAAAACAGTATTTTTAAAATCCATTAAAAAATCTTCTAACCATATCTTACTTTTATTATCCAAACCATTTGTAGGTTCATCAAGAAGTAATATATCAGGGTCACCAAATAAAGCTCTCGCAAGAAGCACTTTAACTTTTTCACTATCTTTCAAATCTTTCATTAAAACTGAATGCTTATCATTTTTTATACCTAATCCAGACAATAATAAAGCAGCATCACTTTCAGCTTGCCAACCATTCATACTAGCAAACTTCTCCTCTAATGTAGCAGCTTTCATACCATCTTCCATACTAAAATCAGATTTAGAATAAATTGCTTCTCTTTCTTTCATGACTTTGTACAAGTTACTATTACCCATTATAACCGTATCTAAAACACTATAGTCATCAAATTCATTATGATTTTGCTTTAAAACAGATATTCTCTCACCTTTACCTAAAATAATTTCACCTTTAGTAGATTCAAGTTCCCCACTCAATATTTTTAAAAAAGTAGATTTTCCAGCTCCATTAGCGCCTATTATTCCATAACAATTATCATCTTTAAACTCTAAATTAACTTCACTAAATAATACTCTTGTATTAAATCTAAGTTCTAAATTACTAACCTTAAGCATAGTATCAACTCCAAACTTATAATAGTTTAACATACCAAAAAAAATAATACAACTAAATGTATTATTTTACCACAACTTTAACTTCAGTATCTAAATCACCAATCGTAGCTTTTAAAGTACATTCACCACTTTTATCTCTTGTAATTATACTCCCATTATCAACATATGCTAAAGAATTATCACTAGACTTAAAAACAATATTATTCTTTTCAATGCCATGCATATTTAAAAAATCATAAACACTTGTATTACTATTATTATTTAAATTAATCTCAGAATCTTTAAATTTCAAATATTTTTTACCAACAACAACCTTCATAGAACTCGTTATATCACCAAATTTAGCACTTATAACAGTTTCACCATTTCCCTTAGTAATTATGTTATCTCCACTAATATAAGCAACCGTAGAATCGCTAGAAGAAAAAACAACACTAGATTTATCTATATTTTTTAAATCCAAATATTTATATACATTTTTAGAACTATTATCATTTAAATCAATTGAACTTCTTAAGAACTTTAAAGAAAGTGTTTTATCAGTACCATCACTAACAATAACATTCATAGTTCTAACAATATCTTTATAAGTAGCAGTTAAAGTAACTTCACCTACTTTAGTATTACTAATCAACGCATTATTCTCTAAAGAAACAATTTGATTATCATTTAAAACAAATGTAATACTTTCAATACCTAAATTAGTAAAATCAATATTATCCTTTAAATCATAAGCAGAATTTAATCCCATAGTAATACTATCATTTTTAAAAGAAAAACTAACTTCTACTTTTTCTTTATTAAAAAATATATCATAAATAAAATACCCACCAATTAATAATATCAAAACAATAAAAACAATAATAGTACCCCAAGGTATTTTATTTTTAACAACTGGTTTAGTATCTAATTCAACTATTTCAACATTATCCATATCATCACCATATATATTATACAACAAAAAAAGTATATTATCTACTAAAGAAATATACTTTAATTTAACAAAATTTTTATTTACTTGTCATAATATCACACATCAAATTGCTAATCTCAGTTGGATTATCAAGAGTTAAGCCCTCAATTAATCTAGCTTGTGCATAAAGAACTTTACTATATTTTTTAAATTCTTCTTTATCACTATTATATAAATCCTTTAACTTAGCAGCAATAGGATGGCTTTCATTGATTTCCAAAATAACAGAAGCATTAACATGTTCATCAGTTGGCATAGCATTAAGTACTTTTTCCATTTCAATAGATAAACCACCTTTAGTAGTTAGACAAACAGGATGACTCTTAAGTCTGTGAGTAAATCTTACTTCTGTAACATTAGAACCAATATCTTCCTTCATTAAATCTAATAAAGTTTTATTATCTTCATTTATCTTTTTAAGTGCTTCAATTTCTTTCTTGCTATCAAGTTCAAGACTTTCATCACTTACATTAGCAAATTTCTTACCTTCATATTCCATCAAAGCTTTAATAGCAAATTCATCAACATAGTCAGTTAAATATAAAATATCATATTTTTTATCTTTAACACGCTCCACTTGTGGAAGTAAATCTATTTTATCAATAGTTTCACCATTAGCATAATAAATACTATCTTGATCTTTTTTCATTTCATCTACATATTGTTTCAAAGTAATAAAATCTTTTTTATTAGCTGAATAGAAAATAAGCAAATCTTTTAATTTATCCTTATCAATACCATAGTTATTATAAACACCAAATTTAATCTGCATACCAAAAGTTTTAAAGAATTTTTTATATTCCTCAAAGTTATCCTTAAGCATTACTTCTAATTCTTTTTTAATTTTAGACTCAATATTTTTACCAATTAATTTTAGTTTTTTATCTTGCTGTAACATTTCCCTAGATATATTTAAAGATAAATCATCAGTATCAACTACACCTTTTACAAAACTATAATAGTCAGGCAATAACTCCTCACACTTATCCATAATTAATACACCACTAGAATATAATTGTAAACCTTTCTTATATTCTTTAGTATATAAATCATATGGTGCATGACTTGGAATAAACAAAAGTGATTTAAAGCTGCAAGTACCTTCCATAGAAAAATGTATAACTTTTAAAGGAGCTTCATAGTCATAAAATTTATCAGTATAAAAATTATTATATTCTTCAGTCGTAATCTTACTCTTATCATTTTTCCACAAAGGAATTCTACTATTTAAAGTTTCTATTTCAGAAACAGTTTCATATTCAGAATCAGAGCCTTCTTTCAAACGACTATTTTCTACCTTCATCATAATAGGATATCTAATATAATCAGAATATTTTTTTACCATATTCTTTAATCTATATTCTGACAAGAAATCTGAATATTTATCATCATCAGTATCATCCTTTAAATATAATGTAATCTTAGTACCAATGTCTTCTTTCTTACACTTTTCCACAGTATAACCATCAACACCACTACTTTTCCATAAGTAGCCCTCTTCCTCATTATATTTACGAGTATAAACTTCTACTTCTTTACTTACCATAAATGCTGAATAAAAACCTACACCAAATTGGCCAATTATATCAACATCATTTTGATTTTTATTTTCTTCTTTAAAAGATAAAGATCCACTTTTAGCAATAGTACCTAAATTATTTTCAAGCTCTTCCTCATTCATACCACAACCATTATCAGTTATAGTAATAGTTCTTTTATCTTTATCATAATCAAGCATAATCTTAAGATCATTCTGATTTACTTTTATACTATTATCTGTTAAAGATAAATAATATAACTTATCAAGTGCATCACTAGCATTCGAAATAAGTTCTCTTAAAAATATCTCTTTATTTGTATATATTGAATTTATCATTAAATCAAGTAATCTCTTTGATTCAGATTTAAATTCTCTTTTCTTCATATATCCATCTCCTAACAAATAAGTTATAACACTATTTTTAGCAATTGTCAAGTAGGAGTGCTAAAAAATTAAAATAAGTCAGAATTCATACTGACTTATTAAATAATTAAGTTTTAAGCAGGTTACTATACAAAGCATTTAAATCAGCTTCTTTAATAACTTCTTTATATTTACAATTTTGTAATTCTAAAACAGCACTATCTGCTCTATCTATTGTTTCTTTAGAAATACCACCTTTATTTTTTAGAGCCAAATACTTTCCTATTTCCGTTAAATATTTAATATAAGCTTCTTCATTGTTAAACTCAACATTTTGATATTCTTCATATTTATGATAATCTAACTTCTTTAAAACAAGCATCAAATCGCTACAAAGACCTTTATAAGTATTGAGAAGTGCTGTTGTATAAATTAGATTTTCCTTATCTGGAACATCAAAATACTTAAAGTCATTCTTTCTTTCTTTTTCTAAATTTTCTTTTAAATCTTTATTAAGAACACAGTTTATTTTATCACAAAAATCTGCAAAATTTAAAACAGTTACTAAAGATAAATCATCAAAAGAACTAACTGAATTAGAAAAATTAAGACAACTATTAAAAGATAAATCACTTACAAAATAGCCATTGATATTATATTTAGCATCCGTAATATTTACAATCAAACGCAATAAATTATTATCAATAGAAGCAATATATTGAATACCAACCCTATTCAAAAGTTCAATGAACAAACTATCATTATGTTCTTTTAAAGATTTAACATAATTATAAATAGCAATATATTTTTCAAACATAGACATTTTAGAATTAATAATATCATCAATAATAATATTAATCTTTTCATTCATCTCTCTTAAATCTTTTAAAGTATAGTCAGCATTTAAATAATTAACGATAATATTACCTTTATCTTCAATAGATAAAGCATTACTAATACTATCAATTGTAATTCTAATTATAATTTTTTTATTAATGTAATTAATATATTTAATTAACTTATTAAGCTTATCATAATTAGAAAATTCAATATTTAATAAAGTACCATCTTTTATATATTTAAAGTTAGATACTTCAACTTCAGTCATTTTATCTATAGATATTTGTAAAATTTTACTATCAGAAACATTATTTAAACTATAGTCACCAATTATATGAGATTCACTAATTTTAACATTTCCATTAAAAGCACTTATATGAGCACTTTTTAACTTCTCTATCTGTAATTCCGATAACAAAATATCATCAAAAATCAAAGTACATTTTGATTTATTTATAACTAGTTTATTAAAAAATTCATTGTCAAAAATTAGTGATGGTATTTTTATTATATTTTTCTTACTACGAAGAATAGTATTTTTAGTTGTTTCATTTATTCTTGCTTTATTTTTTTCATAATATAAAGGGCTTATAAAAATATTATATTTATCAGTACATATAGGATGGTTTATATCAGTATAAATTAAAGGTGTTTTATCTTCTAAACACTTTGCTTCTAAACTAGAAGTAACTTTATCATTTATTTTAAATGAATCCTTCACTTCAAACCATTCTAAATCATTCTCAAGTAAAAATTCATTTAAATTGTTATAATAAATATAATTTGAATCAATATCCCATAACTTAATACTATTCATACCATCAATCCCTTTATTATCTATATATTAACATAAATTCAGCATTATATCAATAAATAGCAACCCCATACTTTAAAATATTATAAGATTTTTCAAAAGCTGAAGCTTCTATTTCTTGCCTACCATAATATGGGTCAATAATTACATAATCACCATTAACTTGATTATAACCAATAAGAAGTACAACATGTAAGTTTAAAGGAACTTCTCCTTCAGTAAAATTAGCTTCTTTAAAATTAGCCGTCACATATACAATTACTGGAGTATTATTCCTAATATAACCCTTTAAATCTTCAACATCACTACCAGAAATATCTTCTGCCATACCATAGTTTAAAGCAAATCTATTAAGTGCATCAGGCGCAATCCAATGAACAACATCTCTTGGTGCATAATCATAAATTGAATGAATAAAACCTTGATGTGGATCATACTTGTGTTTAGGAACTTCCTCTACAAATTTTTTTAAATCATAATCTAATAGTTTATTTTTATACTGAAGTGCCATCAATAAAGATGAGGCCTCACAACCATTATATATTTCGGCTTCTTTTTGACTAATAAAAGGAACTTCTTTTAGTTCAATAAACTCATTTTTATAAATAGCTTCATCAATTAAATTAACATATTTCATATTTTCTTCTACAAAATTAGTTTGCTTAATTTTAATTAAAGAATTATATAAATTATATCTTTCATTAATTGTTACATCATCTTTTACAGTGTCACCTACAAATAAACTTTGTATTTCCTTTTTTACGTTTTCTATTTCTTCTAACTGTTCATACGCCATATCTATTTTATTTATAATTTCAGAATTATCTAAAAGTTCTGTTTTTTCTGAAAATAAATCTATATCTTCTTTTACTATCCCTTCTCTTAAAACATTATTATCCAATATTGAATTAATACAAATAGAAGCTTCATTATTATTATAAATTCTCTTATCACATACTTTATTTAATGAAGTAACAGAATTAATATTTATGACAAATAAGAAACCAGTACCAGACAAAAATAAAGCCGGTAAAATTAACTTATATTTAAAGCCATTATCATCATTTATACACAAATCACTATCAGCAACATTTAATATACAAGAAAATTCTAAATTTTTAAAATACATATCTTTTGTATTATTTAAAAGCGAAATTAAATAAGAAATCTTTTCATATCGATCACTATCATTATAAAGTAAATCACAAAGCAAATTAGAATATAAAAACAAGTAATCAGCATTCAAATCATTTGTTAATACATAATCTATTACTTTTCTATCAACAATTTTTAAAATATTATTTTGATTAAACTTATTATTGTTATATAAATCGATAAGGTCTAGTCTTTCTGATACTAATAACAATTTATCATTTATTTTATTTCCTCTTTCAATATTATCAAATTTAACAATTTAAATAAATTTCTTATCATTTTCTTTTAAATAATCTTTAAATAAAAGTAAAATTAAATTATTAAGAGAATTAAAAATTACTATTTTTCTTTCATCAATTGTTTTATTATATAAAATATTACATTTATCAACCACTAATAGTAAGCTATCACTAAATAAATATTTATCATTAGATAAAACAATATTATTTAATCCAAATTGTGATAAAAAATCTAAAATTAATTTAGATTCTACAAAAACATTCTTGTTTAAATTCAAAGAATTCTTAACTTTTTTATGATATGCTCCATAAATATCTATAACACTACGTATAGCTTTTATATCAAATCTATTATCGATTTGCAATTTAGATATAACTTGATTATATAAGACACTATTCATCACAATCACCAAAGCCTACTATTATGTATAGTATCAAATATAGTTAAACTAGTCAATAAACTTAAAAACTTCATAAGCAGTATACTTATGAAGTATATTTATTTAATTTTTCTTTTAAATCTAAGTAGTTTTCTATAGGCTTTTAAAACAATCGGCAATAATTTATACATAAAATTATTATATATATAATCAAATTCACCAATAAATTCAACATATTTTCCACCATAATTTTTTTTATAATTATGAATACCTACTAAATTTTTATAATTACCATTAGGATCTCCAGTAGTTCCAAATAAATCTATTTTTTTTAAACCACTCTCTTTAGAAAATTTAATAATTTCATAATACATCCTATTAACCGCATACAAGTCTCTACCAATAGAATCATTACCAATATACAATGTCCAAATAGTATCTTTAGTACAAGCACACATTTGAGAACAAACAACAAGCTCTTCTAAATCCTTATACTCATCTAAAATATCAAGTTCTTTTAAAAGACGATTTCTAGTATCATTATAACTACTATCATTAACATCTATTTCATCTAATTTATCTACTCTATTTTTATATAATTTCTTAGGATTAATAACTAATTCAAACAATTGATATATACCATCCATCATCTTATAGGCATTATTATAGTATTCCCTAGTATAAGGCATAAATCCATCCTTTTCACTAGTTTTAGTAAGTAATTCATAAAACAAATCAACATTAGAAGACTTTCTAAAGACCATATCATATTCAAAAGTTTTTCTAATTTTTTTCATGACAGACTTGTGAATATTCTTTTCTAAAGTTTTCATATCATTACTTAAATCAATAATGAAAGTATATCTAGGCTGATTATTTTCAAAATGTTTCGTAAAACCTGTATGTTTATAACCTAAAGATATAATGTTATTAAATAAATCATAATTATTATATCCAGAAGGAATAGGACAAGCATTATCATCAATTTCTTGATATTCAATTTCAGGATCGAATTTTAAATAAATACCATTATTTTTCTTTATATACTTTCCTAACTCAATAGTAAATTTTTTTAAAAGTTCATAATTATTAAAATCGATAATAAAACCACGTGGAGAGTAAAAATAAGAAAGATTAAACATTCTTTTTTCTAACAATAAAGCTTCACACAAAACTTTTCCATCTTCTATTAAACCTACATAATGAGGAATTTGATTCCTACCGATTTTATTAAATTCTCCCCATTCATAAGATTGCATAAATGATTGAGCATTCTTTGAATAAAAATCTTTATATTGCTCTTTATCTATTTTTGAAAACAAAATCATATTTTCACTTCCCTTGTAGTTATTATACTAATATATTAAGATGATTGCAAGAAACATAATTTATTATATTTTACAATTTTATTACCTTTTGCTATTAAAAATAAATAATTTAAAACTATTATTTAAATCAATAAAATATAAAAAAAGATAGACTTAACACATTATCTGTCTATCCAATGTAAATTATCTAATAAAACACCAGTACCTTCAGCAACACATGTAAGCGGACTTTCAGCAACAAAGACAGGAACTTTTAATTCATGAGCGAGAAGTTCGTTAAAACCATTAATTAAAGCCCCACCACCAGTTATAACAATTCCTTTATCAATAATATCAGAAGCAAGTTCAGGTGGGGTTCCTTCCAAAACAGTTTTTGCCGTATGAATAATAATGTATATACTCTCTCTTAAAGCTTCTTCAACTTCTTCAGAACATAAAGTAATAGTATGTGGTAGACCAGTAACTAAATCCCTGCCTCTAACATCCATTTTTTCATTACGTGCACCTTGATAAACCGTACCTATAGTAATTTTTACATCTTCAGCAGTTCTATCACCTATTAAAAGTTTATATTTATCTTTAACATATTTCATTATGTCATTATCAAAAGTATTGCCAGCTATTTTAATAGATGAACTATTAACAATGCCACCTAAAGAAAGGACAGCAATATCAGTAGTTCCCCCACCAATATCAATAACCATATTACCACTTGGCTTAGCAATATCAAGACCTGCCCCAATAGCTGCCACTTTAGGTTCTTCTTCTAAAAATACTTTTTTAGCACCTGTTCTTTCAGCAGCTTCTTTTATTGCATTCTTTTCAACTTGTGTAATATTAGAAGGACAGCAAATTAAAACGCGAGGGCGAGAAAACAAGTTTTTACCATTTACTTTTCTAATAAAATAATCAAGCATAATTTCAGTTATTTCAAAATCAGCAATAACCCCATCCTTCATAGGTCTTATCGCCTTTACTCGACCTGGTGTTCTACCAAGCATATCCCTAGCTTCTTTTCCAACAGCTAGTGGTCTTTTAGTTTCAGAATCAATCGCCACTACCGATGGTTCATTAAGTACTATGCCTTGTCCTTTAACATATATGAGTACATTAGCAGTTCCCAAATCTATTCCAATATCTTTAGCAAACACTTTTATCACCTCTAATATTAATTTTGATTTAAATATTTCTTTTTAGTAGATTCTCCACCTCTAATATGTCTTATATCAGTATGATGTTTAAGAATTTTAGAAACATCCAAATATAATTTTTTATCTATTTTCATAAGTCTTTCATGTAAATCCTTATGAACTGTACTTTTAGAAACCTTAAAGATAGTTGCGATTTCTCTAACAGTCTTATCTGTTTCTATCATGTATAAAGCCTCATTAATAATTCTTTCATTTAATTTTGGCACACTCACACCTCTTACTTAATTATATAAATAAGAGATAATTTTATACCATTATAAATCAGCTAATTTCTTATCATAATAATTTTCTGGATTTACATTAATTCCCTTAACAAATAATTCAAAATGTAAATGGTTATTAAGTTCTGGTGATAGTGAAGACATACCACTTTTCCCTATAACCGCTCCTTGCATAACATTATCATTTAATTTATAATTCACTTCACTTAAGCTTTGATAAACACTAATTACATCATTAGAATGTCTAATTTCAATTATTTTACCTAATAAGTTGTCCTCTTTTACTCCAATAACTGTTCCATCAAGAATACTTACCACGTCAAATACATCTTTTTTCCCATAACTAACACCACTATTTTGAATATAAGTATTTTCACTATAAATTAAAGACTTTTCTTGATTTTCACTATCATCTTGATAATCATAAAAACCTTTTAAAACTTTTATATCTTCATCAAGATATGGTCTTTTTATAACATCAACATCTCCTACTACTGGAATAACATCATCAAATATAGTTTTACTTACATATTCAAAATTATCTTTATTATTAAAAGTAACAGGAAACAAAGTTTTTTCAATACTGTAAATTAGTCCAAATAAAGCAATGAAGCCTACTACATATAATCCATATTTTACTTCTTTTCTAATCTTTCTTTTCATTTTTTCACCTCTATTTAAATTTTGGACTAATTTAAAAAAAATATACTATAATTTTTCTAAAACTACACCTTGATAATAGTATTTTAATATTTCATCATATTTAAAACCTAATTTAGACATTGCTTCCGCACCATATTGGCTTAAACCTACACCATGTCCATATCCTTTAGTTGTAATAATAATACTTTCATCTTTTTGAACAATCGTAAAATAATTAGATTTTAAATTTAGTTTAAATCTTACATCAACTCCATCAAATAAAACATCATTAATTTTAATTTTTTTAATACGACCTGTACTCGTAGTATCTACTACTTTTGTAATTACTTTCTCTTTGTAAGGCAATCCTAACTTTAAATAAAATTCATATATATTTAAATTAACAGTACTACTAAAAACTGGCGAAGTATCTCTTTCCCACTCTGACTTAACACTTCGTAAATAAGGAACACTATTACTAAAAACATCTTCACTATTTTCAGTATAACCAACACTAGTTGAAAAGAAAAAAGCATCAATTATAGAACCGTCATATGTTAAATATTCACCACTAGTATCCATAACAACTTTTTTAATTTTATTAATTTTTTCAACATATTTATTTTTCCATATACTTTTTAAATAATTACTATCCAAATATACTTGATCTTTAACACTATCATATACATCAAATTCACTATTTTTATTATAATCCATTTTTTTTAAAACATAACTACGAGCTGCGACTGCTTGTGCTTTAAAAGCTTCATCACTAAATGTAATAGGTAATTCTCCTGCTAAAACACCAGTAATGTAATCTTCTAAATATACATAATCTATTTTATCAGCAGCTTCTCTTTTTACTCTAACTATCAAACTTTCACTATAATCAAATTTAAGTTCTTTAGAAGGTGTAAAAAATTGTATTATTAAATAAGGTATAATTATAAATAAAAGCGTTAACATAATAATTTTCTTCATATTATTCCTCCACTTTATTATATTAATAATTATTTAAAAATATTGTCAAAAAAAAGGATTTAATATGCAAAAAAATCATATATAAATCCTACAATTAAATAAGATATAGCTAAGCCAATAAACAAATATAGAAATCTTGCTTTAACATAACTATTCTTTTTAAAAATCATATTTATATTTAAACTATCCATGGAATAAAAAACCATAGGAATAACTAATACATAAACTATTGCTTTATAGTTTAGTAACATAATCATCCACCATTTTATTTCTTCTAACATGTTTTTCTAAATTAGAAAAATCGGTTTCTAAAAAAGTTTTAACAATTTTTTTACTTTTTCTTTTTCCTAAACTTTCTGAAATAGCAATCACATTAGCATTATTATGTTCTCTTGATAGTTTAGCTTCTTTAAGATTACTTACTTTAGCACACCTAATACCTTTTACTTTATTAGCTGCTATACACATACCTATTCCAGTACCACATATTAAAATACCTAATTCTATATCATTATTAATTCCTTCACATAACTTAAAAGCATAAATAGGATAATCAGTACTTTCACTACTATCAGTTCCATAATCAAATACTTCATAGCCTAGTTTTGTTAAATAATTAATAAGTATTCCTTTTATTTTAAAACCACGATGGTCTGACGCTATTCCAATCTTCATATATAATCACCAAATAAATTATACAATAAACAAAAAAAAATAACAACAAAAAAATATATCATTAGATATATCTTTAAGCATTCTTTGATAAACGAGCTTTGAATTTTTCTACAGTACCTGTTTGACGAGCTGCTGTTTGTTTTCCAGTATATTGTGGATGACAAGCACGACAAGTTTCTACATGCATAGCACTTTTAGTAGATTTAACATGCATTACGTTTCCACAAGCACATGTAACTGTAGTATCAACATATTTAGTTTTAATATCTTGCATAAATATCTCCTTCCGCCATGACTAAAATAAGTCATAGAAATTTAATTCGTTACTAGTATAACAATAAAAAAAAGAAAAATCAACTAAAATATTAAAAAGAATCCAAACTTTCTTTAATTTTATCAAATATAGCCTTATAACCTTCTTTAGATGGATGAATATTATTACTATCTGGGAAATATAAAGAATTGCCAGTTAAATTAAAAACATCAATATAAATTATATTATATTTTTCACATAATTCTTTATATTTTCTATTGGCATAAGCAGATATTTCATTATTTCCAAAATCAAAATATCCTATAACTATTATTTTTTCTTTACAATATTCTCTTATTGTTTTTAATAGATTATCTAAATCTACCATAGCTTCATTAATACACTCATCATTCATCTTTAAAGAAGTCATACTTAAAATATCATTTGTTCCGATTGCTAAAGTAACTAAATCGGCTTTAATAAGAGCTTGTTTAATAGATATGTTATCTACTACTTTATTATCAGTAATATCTCTTAATAAATCTATAGTTCTATAACCACTTTTAGCAAAACAATTAACAAATTTTTCTAACTTTTTTTTATCAATCAAATAATCTCTTATATATTCAGAATAACCATAATCTAAAATTCCCTCATAATTCATGCTTGCTGCATATGAATCTCCTAATGAAAGATAATAAACTTTATCATCTTTATTTTTAACATAAATAAATAAAA
>JALELF010000091.1 GCA_022771715.1 Bacillota bacterium | reverse complement strand
TTATGACTTTCCCTATATTTATTCTTACTTGGATACCAATTAATATAGTTTGTCTATTTACCAAGAAAATAAAATGGGAACCAATAAAGCATACTAGAGATATTTCTATTGATAATATAACAAGTGAATAATCACTTGTTTTTTTCTATAAAATGTAAAATGAAATTTGTTTTATTGTAAAGTATTTATTTTTTTAATTATTGTTAATTTACAAAATATTTGTTCTGTGTTACCATTATTTATGGTGGTAGATATGGAAGCAATTATTATTATTTTAATTTTGTTAATTGTTTTATTTTATTATAGAAGATTTGGTAAATTTGTTTATGCTTTTGCAATAATTGATATTCTTCTTCGAATTCTTACATTTTTAAAGAATAATATAAGTGCATCTAGCTTTAAAACATTTATATCAAAATATATACCAGCTAGTTATCCTGCTCTTATTAATAAATATACTAATGGAACAATAAATGATATTTTGACATGGTTTTATGTAGGAATGTTTATTATTTTTGAGTTTTATATTATTAAAGCGTTTATAAAGAATAAAAAATTATAACTAATAGATAAAACTATTAGTTTTTAATTGTAAAAAGGATTTTGAAATATTTTTAAGTATAATATAATTGTGAGATATTATACTTTATTTAAACAAATGTTCGTAAAAATATTGACATTGCAATTTATTTATTGTACAATTGTTTTAGAAGTTAGGAGGAAACAAAATGGTAAAAACAACCAGTGATAAAACTTTAGATCAAGTATTATTGGATATTGAAAAACAATTTGGTAAAGGTGCAGTAATGAAGTTAGGTGATAATGAACACCGTGAAATAGATGTTATTCCTAGTGGCTGTCTTTCTTTGGATATAGCTCTTGGAATAGGTGGTTATCCTAAAGGAAGAATTATTGAAATATATGGTCCAGAATCTTCTGGTAAAACTACTTTTGCTTTACATGCGATTGCTGAAGCCCAAAAATTAGGTGGCAGAGCAGCATTTATTGATGCTGAACATTCTTTAGATCCACAGTATGCATCTAAATTGGGTGTTAATATTAATGAGCTTTTATTATCACAACCTGATAATGGAGAACAGGCTTTAGAGATTTGTGAAGCTTTAGTAAGAAGTGGTGCAATTAGTATTGTTGTAATTGATTCAGTTGCGGCGTTAGTTCCACAAGCTGAAATTGAAGGTGAAATGGGCGATTCTCATGTTGGTTTACAAGCAAGATTGATGAGTCAAGCTTTAAGAAAGTTAGCGGCTGTTATTAATAAAACTAATACTATAGCTATTTTTATCAATCAGCTTAGAGAAAAAGTTGGAGTTATGTTTGGAAATCCAGAAACTACACCAGGTGGTAGAGCTTTAAAATTCTATTCTTCAATTCGTCTTGATATTAGAAGAATGGAACAAATTAAGGATGGTACTAATATAACTGGTAATAAAACTTCTGTTAAGGTTGTTAAAAATAAGATGGCTCCACCATTTAAGAACTGTGTTGTGGATATTATGTATGGTGAAGGTGTATCTAGAGAAGGAGAGCTTTGTGATTTAGCGGCTGAAGCAGGCATTATTGAAAAAAGTGGTGCATGGTATTCTTATAATGGTAATAAATTAGGTCAAGGAAAAGAAAATGTTAAAGAATTGTTTAAAAATGATAAGAAATTATGTGCTGAAATTGATTCTAAAGTAAGAGATTTTTATGAAATAAATAAAAATAAGTCAAAAGATAAAAAGGTAGAAAGTAATCAAGGTTAATCTTGATTATTTTTGTAAAGTAATGTTAATATTTTAAATTAAGCATTGATTATTCTTTTTTACTTTTGTATAATTAAATTAGAAAGGTAGGAAATATTATGTTAATGTATAGTAATATGGGGAGGGGCAGTTTAGAATTAAACTGTAATAAAAAGAAAGGATTTACATTAATAGAACTATTAGCAGTAATAGTAATATTAGCTATTATTGCAGTTATTGCAACCCCAATAATAACAGGAATAATAGAAGACTCTAAAAAAGCATCATTTGAAAGAAGTGCCGAAGGAGTAGTAGAAGCAACTAAGTTTGATATACCAGAAAAGCTTACAGAAGCAGGCTATACATATGAATTTGAAAATGGAGAAATAGACTTAGGAGAAAATGTTAAAATAAATAACGCTAAAAACTTAAGTGGAACAATTAAGTATAATAAAGATGGAGAAGTAAGTTATGCCATCCATAATGATAAATGGTGTGTAATTAAAAATAATAATGAAACAACTACAACTGAATATGAAGAAGGTAAATGTGTTTTAGA